>NZ_JBNLYC010000009.1:0-74156 GCF_050172015.1 Bacillus sp. GMa5/1
AGTTTTATTTTTAAATTTTTTTAGACAAAAAAAAATGGTAACCCGCCGTTACCATTTTTTATAAAATTATCATTTTTCTACTGGGAATGATTTCAAATCCGTCGCTATTTCTGTATTAGAAAACAACTCTCTAGCCTCTTTCAATAATTCCTTATATGTATCTCCTTGATAGCGAGAACTAATGTGAGTTAATATTAGTCGCTTCGCATTTGCCTGAAGTGCAATGCTCGCAGCTTGCTTAGATGTAGAATGAAAATAATCATACGCTTGTTGCCCATCTTCTGCTGCGAAAGTCGCTTCATGGACAAGTACATCTGCATCTTGCGCAAGCTCCCTACTCGCTTCGCAATATCGCGTATCACCTAAGATAGTAATAATTCTTCCTTTTTGAGGTGGGCCGATAAACTCATTTCCATTTAATATCGTACCATCCTCTAATTCAACTGCTTTACCATCTTTTAAACGTTTAAAGATTGGACCTGGTTTCACACCCATCTCAAGTAACTTATCAACTAAAAGAGCACCTTGTATATCTTTCTCTACAATACGATATCCAAAACATTCTATACCGTGTGACAATCTTTTCGTTTCTACATAAAATTCATTATCTTCAAATACGGTACCTTCTTCTGTTATCTCCACAACTTCAAGTGGATATTTCACATGTGTCGTACTTACCGATAATGCCACTTCAATAAATTGTTTAATTCCTTTCGGTCCATACACCGTTAAAGGCGTAGTTCCTCCTTGAAATGAACGGCTACCTAATAAACCAGGCAATCCAAAAATATGATCGCCATGTAAATGCGTAATAAATATTTTTTCAATGCGGCGCGGACGTACAGATGTATGTAATATTTGATGTTGCGTGGCCTCGCCACAATCAAATAACCAAGTTTGTCCTCGTTCTTCTAACAATTGTAAAGCAATTGCTGAAACGTTCCTTCCTTTTGAAGGAACACCTGCACCAGTTCCTAAAAATACAAATTCCACTTTCTTTCCTCCAGCTCTAAATATACTCTATCTCTCATCTTACGGAATGTTATTTCAAATGGCAAATTGAATTTACATAACCAATCATCTAGACAACTATATAACACGAACATTATACTTAAAAAATTTAGCTATCGTTCGTGTTTTATGGTAAAATGATTATACTACATTTTAAGGGAGCGTTTTATTATGAAAGAAGTATTTCGTTTACAAACTGATTTTTCATCTTCATTTGATCGCTGGGTAAGTTCTTTCGTGTCTGATCACCCAGCACAATTAGAATGGACAACTTTAAAGGAATTAATCCATGAATATACAACATCACATACAAATGATACGTTACCAGCATATATTTCTTCAGCTTTAACATATTACGCCCAACGTGTTTCAACTACAAACAGTTCAGAGATTGTTATTTTTGAAAACCCTACAATCTCGTAATCTATAAATAAAAAAGCACTGGTTACAGTGCTTTTTTATTTATACTTATTTAGTAAATCGTCATATTCCGTCCAAAAGTTTGTATACATCCTTTGATCAAACTCATCTAAAATTATCTTGTCACTTGATTTATTAAATAATTCTTTTGCTTGTAATGCAAAAGAAACAATTTGTCTTCTATATTCATTTTCATTCAATTCTATATGAAGCCCTTCATAGTATATAGCCTTTTGATCAGTAGAAATAACTTTGACAAAGTCCTTTAAAATCACGTTTTTACCTATATGGTTTATAGTCCAATGAATTGAAATTGGGCATCCTAACATTAGCATAGTGCCACATCCGTGCAAAATAAGCCCCTCTTCATTTTCAATATCACAAATATATTCTTTATCTAAAGTTCGTAACAAAGCTAAAGCTGATTCACTTATTCCCCATTCCTCATCCATACCTGCCTGCGTAATAATCGTTCCAGCCATATTTAAATATATTTCTCCATGAGAACATAAATCTTCCTGCTCATTAAACAACCATTTTTGATTCTCAATATTTATAATAAAATTTTGTGGTACCATTACAAATTCCCCTTTTATAAAAATATTTATTTTCCATATTATTCATAATCAATATCATGCATTTCATCCCATATATCTATTATAAATCCATTTAATATTTTAAAAACACAGATAAAAAAGATATTGACACTACGATTTTACAGTGCTAACATCAACATGTAATTGAATATGGTCTCTGTTAGGTGAGGCTCCTGTATAGAGAAACGCTGCTGCCCAAAAATGTCGAGAGACGCCAATGGGTCAACAGGAAAGGTCGGAATGAAGGCCTTTTTTAACGTAGCTGGTTTCAGTACCTATGCTATACAGTGCTAAAACTCAACGAGGGAGAGGTGCATGTATTTTGTCATACACAAAAACTGTTTTTATTTATGTCTACTAACAGTCTTTGTTGTGGACTCTTTTAACTGCGAATTCAGACCTTTACTCGTTTTGAGTAAAGGTCTTTTTACGTCTATATGCACCTTACTATGAAACAAACATAGCATATTCAGAAACTACTAAATTGTACGGAGGTGAGGAACAGTTGGCAATTGATGATTCGGCCCAGATACCCATACGTTTTACATTCATATTTCATCATGTAGGTAGGAAAGAAACTGTTCCTCACCATTTCAAATAGTTAGGTAACAGATTGTTTCCTCCTTCATGACAGAGGAGGAACTACCGATGTTTAATTTACAAAGACAAGAAACAAAGCATGCTTATGAGCAAGATAGCATGAAAACAAATAACGAATTATTAGTGGAGGTTGCAACACAAGATGTAAGCTCTGCGTTAAAACTTTTAGAAACAACACAAGATGGATTATCTAAACAAGAAGCGTCTCGTAGACTTTCTTTATATGGTCCGAATGAAATAGCTCATAATAAAATGGCGCCGTGGTACATTCAATTTCTATTGGCATTTAAAAATCCATTTATTTTCGTTTTATTAGCTCTTGGAGCACTCTCCTTTTTCACAGATGATATGCAAGGAACGATTGTCGTATCTGTAATGGTCCTACTTAGTGCAACGATTCGGTTTTCCCAAGAATTTCGTTCTCAAAAAGCTGCCGATAAGTTAAAAGCTATGGTTCGAACAACTGCGAGCGTATTTAGAATAAATGGATTTGTACATGAAACAAAAAATGTAAAGAATTTAAACCGAAATTACACAACAGAAATTCCAATTGAGGAACTTGTACCTGGCGATATTATTTCCCTTTCAGCTGGTGATATCGTTCCAGCTGATGTGCGTGTTGTATCCGCTAAAGATTTATTTGTTAATCAATCTTCTTTGACAGGGGAAGCACTTCCTGTAGAAAAATACGAACACTGCTACCATACAGAAAATAAGCATATCTTACCGAAAAACATGAAAAAAAATTACAATCCACTCGATATGGAAAACCTTTGCTTCATGGGAACAAATATTGTAAGTGGCAGCGCAAAAGCTGTTGTCATCTCAACAAGTACCGATACGTATTTCGGCTCTTTAGCAAATAAGGTAATTGGAAAGCGTGTAGAAACAAGCTTTGATAAAGGTGTAAACAAAGTAAGCTGGCTCTTAATTACATTCATGCTTATTATGGCACCTATTGTCCTTCTCATTAATGGATTCACAAAAGGAGATTGGCAAGAAGCTTTCTTCTTCGCTATTGCCGTTGCTGTTGGCCTTACACCTGAAATGTTACCAATGATTGTAACTGCTAATTTAGCTAAAGGTGCCGTTAACATGTCTAAACAAAAAGTAATTGTAAAACAGCTAAATTCTATTCAAAACTTAGGTGCTATGAACATTCTTTGTACAGATAAAACCGGAACTTTAACAGAAGATAAAGTGGTCCTTGTTCGTCACTTAGATCCCAAGGGAAATGAATGCAATCGTGTCTTGCAATTTGCCTATTTAAATAGTTTCTATCAAACTGGATTGAAAAATTTAATAGATAAAGCTGTTATTAAGCATACAGAGGAAAACAATAAATTTAATCCATCAGCTTTTCAAAAGCTAGATGAAATTCCATTCGATTTCGCCCGCCGGCGTATGTCAGTTATCGTAAAGGATATTTCAGGTGAACATACAATGGTTTGTAAAGGTGCCGTAGAAGAAATTTTATCAATTTGTAACTACACCGAAGTGGATGAAAAAGTCGTTCCACTCACCGAGGAAATACGTTCAAATGTCAAAAAACTAAGTGAGACATTAAATAGTGAAGGTATGCGGGTTATTGCTGTGGCTTATAAAAAAGATAGAAGAATAAATGATACAGAGTACGCAGTAAAAGACGAAACTGATATGATTCTCAGTGGATATATCGGCTTTTTAGATCCACCGAAACCATCTGCAGCAGCTGCAATTCAAGCATTACAAAAACATGGTGTACAAGTGAAAATTTTAACTGGCGATAACGAAATTGTTACAAGAAAGGTTTGTAAAGAAGTTGGATTAGATATCGGCGAACCAATCCTCGGTTACGAGATTGATTCTTTACCAGATAAAGCATTAGCAAAACTTGCTGAAGAAACGACTGTATTTGCGAAGCTTAATCCAATGCAAAAATCTCGTATTATACACGCATTACAAGGAAATGGACACACTGTAGGTTACATGGGAGACGGCATTAACGATGCTGTAGCATTACGTGAAGCTGATGTCGGAATATCTGTTAATACTGCTACTGATATTGCGAAAGAAGCTTCCGATATTATTCTACTCGAAAAAAGTTTAACTATATTAGAAGCAGGTATTTTAGAAGGACGTACTACATTCGGAAATATTTTAAAATATATTAAGATGACAGCTAGCTCTAACTTCGGTAATGTGTTTAGCGTGTTAGTAGCAAGTGCTTTCATTCCTTTTTTACCGATGCTTGCCATTCATCTTTTAATTCAAAACTTACTTTATGATATTTCACAACTTTCTATTCCATGGGACAAAATGGATAAAGAGTTTCTAGAAAAACCACGAAAATGGGATACTGCAAACTTACGAAGCTTCATTATTTGTATCGGCCCAATTAGTTCCGTATTTGATATTATCACATACGTAGTCATGTGGAATGTATTTGGTGCAAATACACCGAGCGAGCAATCATTATTCCAGTCCGGTTGGTTTGTCGTTGGATTGTTAACACAAACTTTAATTGTTCACATGATAAGAACACAAAAGATTCCATTTATTCAAAGCACTGCATCAACACCAGTCGTTTTATTAACCGCTCTTATTATGGCAATCGGGATTTATATTCCATTCTCACCACTTGGTGCAGCCGTTGGTTTGCAAGCATTGCCACTTAACTACTTCCCTTGGTTAGTAGGAATACTATTAGGCTACGCTTTTTTAACACAGTTCCTAAAAAAGCTTTATATTAAAAAGTTTCATAGCTGGTTGTAAAAATAAGAATGAGTGGGTATTCCCCGCTCATTCTAAAAAACATAACACATATTTATATATGGAGGTGACCATGATGGTATGGTACGACATTGTATTCAGATTAGTTATCGCAATTATTGTAGGAGCTTGCATTGGAATGGAAAGACAATGGAGACACCGAATGGCTGGGTTACGGACAAATGCTCTCGTATCACTTGGTGCCTGTATAATAGGAAAGGTGTCATGATTTTACTACTTCATGACACCTTCTACATAAACTTATTTTCTAACTTTTGTTGAAACGACTTCTCTTGCTTACGTAGTAGTTGACTACCTCGTTGTAAAATCGGTGTTCCATACTTATCATTAATTTGATCAATGACAGCAAGTAGTGGCTCTTTTTTCGCATCCTCTTCAAATGAAAACAAATCTAATTGTTTCACCGATTCTGTCTTCCACTCTATTTCAGTAGCTGTAACACCTAGTAAACGAACGGAATCACCATCCCAATGTTGCTTCCATAAACGGGATGCTGCTTGAAAAATATCGCGTTCTTCCCAAATTGCATTTTTCAATTGCTTACTCCGTGTTACTGTTCGCCTATCATGGTATTTAATCATAATTTGAATATTATAGCTGACAAGGGTTCGCTTTTGTAATCTTTTACTCACTGATTTTGATAAACGTTCTAACATATCAAGCAATTCTTTCTCTTCATCCATATCCTTTGAAAAAGTCATCGAGTTACCGACACTTTTATGTTGGCCCATTTGACTCGGATCCACTTCCCTATCATCCGTACCTTTTGCACGCTTTTGTAAATCAATACCGTGCTTCCCAATTTTAGCGCGAATGATATGCTCGTCTCCCTTCGCTAACTGTTCAATTGTATGTATATGAATTTCATTTAATTTTTCAGCTGTTTTTTCTCCAATCCCATGCATTGCTTCAACTGGAAGTGGCCAAATCATTTCTGGAATATCACGTTTTCGAAGTACGGTAATACCGAGAGGTTTTTTCATATCAGAAGCTGTCTTTGCTAGGAAAAGATTTGGAGCAATTCCGATACTACACGGAAGCTGCAACTCTGTTAATAGTGCTTGTTGAATCATCTTTGCTATTTCAAGAGGCGAACCAAGTGCGTAGCAATCTGTAATATCTAAATATCCTTCATCTATTGAGACTGGTTGTATCTTTTCTGTAAAACGGGAAAGGACTTGAAACATTTGAAATGAAGCTTCGCGATATAATGTGAAATTAGGACGCCTTACAACTAATTGCGGGCATAACCTTTTCGCTTCCCAAAGGGGCATCGTCGTACGTATTCCGTATTCTCTCGCCTCATAACTACATGTTATAATAATTCCTTTTCTCTCTTTTTCATTTCCAGCAACCGCTAATGGCTTTCCTTGTAATGATGGATCATGAGCAATTTCAACAGATGCGAAAAAGCAATTCATATCTACATGTAAAATAACACGACCATTTTTCGGATACATTTCTCGCATAGTACTCACTCCCTAATCAGAACGTTCGTTCTTTCATTATATCAAATTTTGCACAATAGTTATAATAATTACTTGTTCTTTTTTATAATCGATATAAAGAGGATATATATGTGAAAGGGTCTGATTATGATGAGATCAACTAATAAAGTGAAACTTTAATCAGCCCTCACCTAAATTCTTTACTTTCGCTGAATTTTGAGGTGGGGGGGGGCTTACTGTCCGGCAAATAGCGGGATAAACTCAATTATACATTCCTTGTAGTTATATTAATCATTGCAATTAATTATTTACTACTTCCGATTTTCAATATGAATACGTTAGGATTATTCCTTCGTCTAGTACATGTAGCAACAACGTATATACTTCCATAGGTTTTCTTATATTGGCTTATACGTCTTGTCAAAGCAATCGAATCAAAATAAAAAGCGTGTAAATCACAATTGATTTACCCGCTTTTTCTATTCCATTACTTCGCTACTTCTTCAATAATTGCAACAACTAATTCTGCTGTTTTTGCTAATTCTTCAACAGGAATCTTCTCGTTTGTTGTATGAATTTCTTCATAACCAACTGCTAAGTTAACTGTTGGGATACCATGTCCTGCAATTACGTTTGCATCACTTCCGCCACCACTTTGGTGAAGAGAAGGTGTACGACCAATTTTTTCAGCTGCACGTTTTGCAACTTCTACAACATGATCACCATCAGCAAATTTAAATCCTGGGTACATAACGTTTACTTCAACGTCTGCATGCCCGCCCATTTCTTTTGCAGTTGTTTCAAATGCTTCTTTCATTTTCGCAACTTGTGCTTCCATTTTCTCATTGATTAAAGAACGAGCTTCTGCAAAGATTTGTACATGATCGCAAACGATATTCGTTTGTGTACCACCTTCAAAACGTCCAATATTTGCAGTCGTTTCAGAGTCAATGCGACCAAGTGGCATCTTCGCAATTGCTTTCGCTGCGATAGTAATTGCAGATACACCTTTCTCCGGCGCTACACCAGCGTGAGCTGTTTTCCCGCGAATAATTGCGTTCACTTTCGCTTGTGTTGGAGCTGCAACAACGATTTCACCAACTTTTCCATCGCTATCTAATGCGTAGCCATATTTCGCTGTAATACGCTCACGGTCTAATGCTTTTGCACCAACAAGACCTGATTCTTCTCCGACTGTAATAATAAATTCAATTTTACCATGAGGGATATTTTTCTCTTTTAAAACACGGATTGCTTCGAACATTGATGCTAATCCAGCTTTATCATCCGCACCTAAAATTGTTGTACCATCTGATACGATATATCCATCTTTAATAGAAGGCTTAATTCCATTACCAGGAACTACTGTATCCATATGAGAAGTAAAGTAAATTGTATCAACACCATCTTTTGTTGCTGGTAAAGTACAAATTAAGTTACCTGCACCATGACCAGTTACAGCCATTGTGTCATCTTCAAATACTTCTACACCTAAATCTGTAAATTTCTTCGTTAATACTTTGCAGATTTCTGCTTCAAATTTCGTTTCAGAATCTACTTGTACTAATTCCATAAATTCATTTACTAAACGTTCTTGATTAATCATAAGACTGCGCCTCCTGCACTACCATTATGTATGTAACACTATTAATTATAACAGAATTTCGCAAAAGTTTCGAAATACAAGACAAAAAACAGATGGTTTACATGTCTAGATAACCATCTGCTTTCTATTACTCATTTAACAATACCCAGCGCATATGATCTTCCCACACGCCATTTACCATTAACATCTTCCTAGATACGCCTTCATATTGAAAACCTATCTTCGTTACTACTTGTATAGATGCTAAATTACGAGGCATAATCGGAGCTTCTATACGATGTAACTGAAATTCCCCAAAAGCAACTTGAATTGCTTTTCTAAGCGCTTCTGTCGTATACCCTTTGTTTAACTCTGCTTTATCTAATTTATAACTGAGTACACAAGATTGATAAATGCCACGAACGATTAAATTAAATGAAATACACCCAATTATTTTCGTATCATCACCCTTTTTAAAAATCCATAGTCTGATGATTTTCCCTTCTTCGAACTCTTTTCTATCCTTTTGCAACTTTTTCTTTTGATAATCTAGCGTAAAAAAATCATCCGGTCTATACTCTTCCCAAGCTTTTAAAAATTCACGATTTCTGTCGTAATATTGAAGAACTGTTTCAGCATACGACTCATCAATTTCCCTTAAGTATAAACGATCTGTTTCGTATATTTTCATCATCGTATCTCCATTCTTCAGCTTGCCCAACTAAAAATTAACAATATACCCTTTTACTATATTCTCTACACACTCTCAAATTTCCTGTTATATTTTGCAATCCCCTCCCGAATTTTGTCCTCACTCTCCCCTTGTCCATAATTTCATTTCTCGTTACAATGAAATTGTACTGATTTGCAAGGAGGTATAACGATGCATAAAAAAGCTCAAAAAGTTATGGTTTATGTGATGCTAATTTCTATGCTTGTAACAACATTACTTGCTGGCGCGAGTATGTTTTGGTAAAAAGGGCGATGTGTTCGTCCTTTTTTTACTTTTTACACATAACAAAATAAACCATCTCGACATCGAGATGGTTTATTTTATATAAAACACAATCGCTACAATACTAAAGGAAAATGACATTACAAGCGCTATTACAAAACTTGTATATTGTTTCTGCTGAAATGCCCCAATAACAAAAGTGAGATTAAGTAATGCCATACATACAATCGCTACAAGATAAGAACATATATTAAAAGTTGCCAATATGAATGTAATAACAAATAGAAATCCCATAAAAAACTGCATATACGAAAGTTTTGGATTCAAGTACATATGAGCAACCCCTTTATCTAATTTTATCTTTCTATACTCTCATTAACGCACGGTTATGTACACATGTCAAGACAACTTATTATAATAGAAAAAGCCAACCTTTTTGTTGGCTTTTTCATATGCAACGGCTCCTTTTTCTTTTGCCAATTGCTGAAATGATTTTTTCGATTTCACAATCCATACTTTCGTTCCAATTGGAATGCGATCAAACAAATATTCCACATCGTTTTTCTTCATTCTTATACACCCTTGTGAAATATACTTTCCAATTGAACTCGGTTGGTTTGTTCCATGTATTCCATATTTACTTCCATCAGTTCCTCTTGCATTAAATCCAATCCACCTTGACCCAAGTGGATTTTTTGGCGATCCACCTGGAATATCCTTCGCAATGTAATACGGATCCTTTGCTTTCATTACAACATCAAAAGTTCCTTCTGGAGTTAATTCATTCGTTTTCCCTGTCGCTACTGGAAAAACCTTTTGAATCTTTCCATCGTCAATGTAAGCTAATTTATTCGTTGCTTTATTTACAATAATAAAAGGATCTCCGGCACGTGGATTATCCCCAAGAGGCCAAATCGGCGATAAAGAAAGACATAATATGATAGAGAGAAGATACGGCATAGATAATTCCTACCTTCTATATAAGTTCTTTTATATTATCCTTTCCCTTAAAGCGACTTTTAATGAGTAAATATTGTTCCATTTCATACACAAGTTGAACAAGTTTCGCACGTATCTCAAATTCTTCGCGTGTAGCTGGCAATGGCATGTCTCTAAATAATTCCCTCATTTCTTGAAGCTGCCTTAAGGAAATAACGCCAGTACTCTCAGGGCTAATAGCATTACCAATGTTTTCAACAACATCTGCAATCATGTCAGCTTGTTCATATGTCCACGATAAAGAAGCTGCTAGTGGTATCATTCGCTCTAAAATTTCGAATTGTTGCATACGCATATTAAAATAACGATAGTAATAATCATCTTCTCGCATAAATGCATTCTCAAGTTTTTTAAATGATAAATCTCTTGCTTCATTTAACATATTCTCGGTTTCAATGAGTTCTGCTCCACTCCAACTACTTTCTCGATTTCGTAAATACACAACCATTTCAAACAAAATCGTTTTAAAATTATTCTCTATTTTATCCTGATACTCTTTTAGCTTATTTTCACTACTCGGCATATACATATTTACTAATAACGCCACGCTAATCCCTATCGTTAATATAGCAATTTCATTTCCAACTATAAGCCATGTAATTTGCTTTAATGAATATAGATGCATAACAATAACTGAACTCGTGACAATACCTTCTTGAATTTTAAGCATTACTGCAGTCGGAATAAATGTAAGTAACAATATGCTAATTGCAAGTGGTGTATAGCCAATCGTTTCAAAAATACAAAACGCGAATGCCATTGATAATACACACGCTAGAAAACGATGTAACGACACTTGAAGTGATTTGCGCTTCGTATTTTGTACACATAAAATAACTAAAATGCCTGCTGAACTATAAAATTCTAACCCTAATAACTGAGCAATAAAAACTGCCGCACCTGTCCCTATTGCTGTTTTTACTGTACGATATCCAATTTTAAACATATCATTACTCCTATATGTATAAACGTATTTACAGCTAGTATAAAAAAAGGATGACACAATGTCATCCTTTTCTACTTATTATTCACATAACCTTTTCATATTACAATATTTTTTGTAAAAATTGTTGCGCACGTTCACTTTTCGGCGCTGCAAAAAATTCTTCTGGCGCACTATCTTCTACAAGCTTTCCTCCGTCCAAGAAAAGAACACGATCTGCCACTTCTTTTGCAAAGCCCATTTCATGTGTAACGATAGCCATCGTCATTCCTGTCGTAACTAACGATTTCATAACTTCTAACACTTCTTTCACCATCTCTGGATCTAGCGCCGATGTCGGTTCATCAAATAACATAACTTCCGGTTCCATCGCTAACGCTCTTGCAATTGCTACACGTTGCTTTTGTCCTCCCGAAAGACGATTTGGATACGTATCTTTTTTATCTACTAATCCAACCTTTTCTAAAAGTTTCTCAGCTTTCTTTTCAGCTTCTTGCTTCGTTACCCCTTTTACATTGATAGGAGCATACGTAATATTTTCTAATACAGTCATATGAGGAAATAAGTGAAAATGTTGAAATACCATACCGACATTTTCACGAACATGCATAACATTCGTTTTCGGATTCGTTACTTCTTCCGTCCCAATCCAAATGTGACCATCCGTTGGTGCTTCTAACATATTCATACAACGTAAAAATGTTGATTTTCCTGATCCAGAAGGCCCTATAATTGCGACTACTTCCCCTTTTTCAATTGTTGTTGTAATTCCTTTTAATACTTCGTTTTTACCAAATGATTTATGAAGGTTTTCAATTTTAATCACTTTTCTTCATTCTCCCTTCAATTGCCTTCCCGACTAATGTAAGAATAATGACTAACATATAATAAATCAGTCCAACAAAAAGTAATGGTTCAAGATATTTAAATGTCTCACCGCCTACAATGTAAGCACGACGCATTAAATCAGTCGCGCCTATTACTGTTACTACAGCCGATTCTTTCGTAAGTGTCGCAAATTCGTTCACAAGCGCTGGTAATATATTTTTTAATGCTTGAGGGAAAATAATATTTCTCATCATTTTTCCGTACGGTATCCCTAAAGCCATTGCTGCTTCTGTTTGTCCTTTATCAACCGCTTGAATACCAGCACGAATTACTTCTGACATGTATGCACCTGAATTCAAGCTAAATGCAAGTACAGCAGCTAAGAATGCTGGTATTTCATAACCAATTATTTGTGGGACGCCGAAATAAATAATCATTAATTGCAATACAAGGGGTGTACCACGAAAAATTGATGTATAAAAATCTGCTGCTATATTTAATGCTCGTATTCTAGCAATTTTACAAAGTGCTAATAGCGTTCCTAAAATAAATCCTGCTAAAGCTGATACTGCTACAATTTTCAAAGTAACTTCTAAACCTTTTAGTATATATGGTATCGAAGGCGTAATCGCCGAAAAATCTAAGTTCATTCTTTTCATTCCCCTCACAGAAAAGTGAAAGGCAGCTTATTTTCCGCTGCCAAACCATTTCTTCACTAATTTATCCATTTCTCCATTTTCTTGCATTTTTTTAATTACTTTATTAAATTCAGCTGTTTTATCACTGTTTTTCGGAAGGGCAATTGCTGCTCCAACTTCTTCTGGTGCTTCTTTAATTTCAATTCCTTGTAAATCTTTCATTTTCTCTAAATAATTTTTAGCAACTGTATCTTCTATAATTGCAGCGTCAAAACGACCAGCTTTAATTTCTTGTACGATTTCTGGTATACGGTCACGTCCCTCAACTTGGAAATCTACTTGTTTTTTAAATTCTGCAGCTTTCTCTTCTTGAATAGACCCTGTTTGTACCCCTACTTTTTTCCCTTTTAAATCCTCTACAGATTTAATGTTAGAATCCTTTTTAGAAACGACCATATTTTTCGCAACAAAATAAATATCTGTAAAATCAACATTATTTTTACGCTCTGCAGTTGGCGTCATACCTGCCATTACGAAATCAACTTTTCCTGAACTAAGAGATGCTAATAAACCACCAAAATCCATATCTTTCACTTTCACTTCATACCCAAGTTCTTTTCCGATATATTTAGCAACATCAACATCAAAGCCAATAATTTCATCGCTCTTTGACGCATCTACATATTCATAAGGTTTATAATCTGCTGAAGTTCCCATTACGAGTACTTTTTTATTTCCTTTTGTTTCTTTCGATTCCCCATTACTACAAGCGCTGAATATACTTACAATTAAAATAAGTGCAAACGATATTGATACTAACTTCTTCATCTTTCTTCCCCCTAATAATGTATATTTAAAAGTTTAATAGAATATTTATTCGATGTTTGTATTGTATCAGCACTTTTATTTTTATGCAATATATAAAATAAAAATAAATAACGAAACAATATAAATGCTGTTTGTTATGTATAAAATGATGCATAAAATAACACAACTATGCATATCTCAGAAATTTTAATAATAAATAAAAAAGGCGGCACATCCACTTGATTGTGGACGTGCCGCCTTTTCTCTTATTTTTTATAGTTCTTCACAATTCTCTTCGAAATATGATTGTAGTTTCGCAATAACTTGCATCGGTTCATGACCTTCAATTTCATGACGCTCTACCATCGTTACAATTTTTCCATCTTTTAATAAAGCAAATGATGGAGAAGAAGGTGGGTACCCTTCGAAATATTCACGCGCTCTTGCTGTCGCTTCTTTATCTTGACCTGCAAACACCGTTACAAGGTGGTTAGGACGTTTATCATAATGTACGGAATGCGCAGCAGCAGGACGAGCAATACCACCTGCACAACCACATACAGAGTTTACCATTACAAGTGTTGTTCCATTTCTTTTAAACGCTTCTTCTACCGCTTCCGGCGTCGTCAATTCTGTATATCCAGCAGAGACAATCTCTTCACGCGCTTGGCGGACAACATCATTCATAAAAAAGTTAAAATTAATCACTCTTTTCCCTCCTCTAAAACTACCTATTTGTATCTTACCAGTTAATGTTTATGAAATACAAGTAAGTTTACTTGTATTTAAGTATAGAAAAGGTGTTAGAGCTCTTGCTCTAACACCTTTTCTTTAATGACCACGATGTTTTTGCTTTGCTTTTTGTACTTTCATTAAACGTCTTCTTTCTTTTTCAGCTTCTCGCTTCTCTTTAGACTGCAGTTTCTTTTCTTGTTTATGCAATTCATAAGATAAACTAATCGCCTCTTGCGCCTTAGTAAAACGTTTAATAGTTGTTTCTTTTGCTGCTTGTCGTATGATACGCTTTATGTTTTTAGGACGCTGTTTTTCTTTAACTTCTACACCACATTTTGCAAAGTGCTGAAAATGCTCTAAAAGTGAACCATTCACAAACATAAGCACTTCTTCATCTGACGGTTCCGCCCCAAAAATATACCTCGCCCCATACAATTTCCCTTTTTCTTTACATGTAATGATTCCAACAAAAAATTGGCCATCGTGATATACTGTCAAATCCATTGACAGCCCCTCCTTTAAAAGATTAGAAATACGGGACATCCCGGAGGGGAAGGTTACTGACATGAAATCATGCGTCTGGACTACCAACCAGAGCTGTGTTTTTGTATTTCTTTCACTATTATTATATCTTTTTTTCCATAATCTTCATATATTCAGCAATCATTTTTTTATGCGATCCTACAATATAGTCAGGTAGTTCTGTTACTGAAAAGAATTTAAGCTGAACTGCTTCTTCTTTATTCATAACAAAATCCCCTTCGTATTCATCCGTATAATAGGCGGTTGTTACAGATTGAAATTCATCACCGTTTTCTAATTTTGTAAAGTAGTTCGCTCCAGAAAATACATTGATTAGTCGCAAGTTCTTCACTTTTATTCCTGTCTCTTCATATACTTCACGATAAGCTGTTTCTTCTGGTGATTCACTAAGCTCCATTAGCCCGCCAGGTAGCCCCCATTTTCCGTACGGCTCTGTCCGCTGCTGCAATAAAACATATCCATTTTCATTTATAACGAGTACAACAGCACCAACTAAAATTAAAGGGCGATGACCAACTATTTTTCGTAATTCTTCTACATATCCCACCGTATCGCCTCCTTTTTCGTTGTCCACACTATTGTATCATATGTTCGAAACGACAAAATGCGTATATTTTTCATTTTTTTAACAAAATATTTATTTTATGTGATTCATCTACTGTAGCTAACATAATAGATTCCACTTCTGTACTCTCCTCTAGAAATTCTCTCGCCCACGCTTCTGTTTTTCCTAATAATGCAAGAACATCTTTCTGTATCCTCCCATCCTTTACTAATACAAAAGAAACTGGAGATTTTTTTCCCGCCACTTTAAGATCAAGCCGCGAAACTGCTTCATATTCTGGATACCGAAATATAGAAACGACACCGTTCGCTTCCCATAATGCTAATTTAATCGTTTGAATATCGCTCACATTTCGCATACGAAGTTCCGAAAACAAATATTCTACGGTAATTCTCGCCTTTTTCAAATTGCTAAAATCAATGGAACCATTATGTATAAGAATAATAGGTGCTGGCTCTAAAAAACGTCTCCATCTATCCCATTTCAGCATTAAAACTGAGCTTATAATATGAAGTACAACAAGTATGAACGTTGTAATCATCGAGCCCAGTAACCCTACTTTTTCATCAGACAATGCGTTAGAAATATTCCCACCAAGCAATAACACTAATACAACATCTAAAAAACGAAGTTGTGCGATAGACCTTTGCCCCATCGCTTTCGCAACTAATATTAAAAATATGTATGCTATAATAGCCCGAATAACCCATTCACTATTAGAAAGATGCCGTGCTCCTTCAAAAATATGCATATGCATCACTTTGCACTCCTTACCCGTCTCAAACTGCTATCCTGTTTTAGTTTGCAACGTTTATGAGCATATATGTAAAAAAGCTGGTTCGTTTAAAAACGAACCAGCTTTTTTTACTTAACTGAAAACATATATTTTTTATACGTTTTCCGTACCGATAGTATGAGCCCCATCATAATCATATTTGAGAATAAGGAACTTCCCCCATACGATAAGAAAGGTAATGCAATACCTTTTACAGGCATTAATCCAACGATCATACCGATGTTTTGGAATATTTGAACTGTTAATATACCGATTGATCCAGCGCATAATAATGTACCAAATAAATTATCAGCGGAATAACCAATAATAATTGTTCGATATAGTAGTAATAGGAACAAGAAGACAACTAAGGCTGCTACGATAAATCCACCTTCTTCGGCAATTGTAGCGAAAATAAAGTCAGTATGCTTCTCTGGGATATAGACGCTTCCTCCACCGTATCCTTTACCTTCCATTCCTCCACTACCTACAGCTAAAATCGATTGCTGTGTTTGATAACCTTGATCTGCATTTTCAAATGGATTTAACCAACCTACAATACGCGACTGTTGGTGAGGTTTTAGTAAAGTAACTAACTTATTATAGAAAAAATCTGGATACTTAAAGAAAATAAATATTAAAGCAGATAATATGGTCAACGGAATAACTGTACATAATGCTATCAATTTCTTTTGAATACCTGACATAAATAAAATACATGCAATAGCAGCAGCATATAAGAACACCATACCTGTATCCGGTTGGCTATATACAACAGCCATAGGCGGAAGAGAAACTAGCATAATTTTACCTACTAATTTTAAATCCGTTTGGAATGTCCTCGCCATATACTGCGCATTATGTTTCACAGCTATGCTTGCTACTACAAGAAGCAATGCAATTTTGAAAAACTCAGACGGCTGAATTTGTCCAAGTACTGGAAAAACGAACCATCTTTTTGCACCTAATTTTTCAGGTGTGAAGGTGGAAACCGGTAGTATTTTCAAAAGAATAAGTGAACCAAACCCGGCAATATAAAGTGGCCAAGATAATTTTTGCAATTGATCTAAGTCGATGCTTGCAACAAGAAGTAACAATACAACCCCAATTATGTAGTTAACACCTTGTTTCATAGCAAAGTTTGCAGCTCCATACTGTCCCGTTTGCTGACTGCTATATATAGCAGCTATACTCGTCACACATAGTGCACACAAAATTAAAATTAATTTTACATCTAAACTTTTTAGAAACTCGGTACTTCTTTTCATGACATCCTCCTGAAACATTGTTACGGCAAAAATAAAAAACCAGGAGTCAACATTCTTCATGTTTTGACGACTGATTACACATTATCTATAAAACACTTATATAGAATAACTCTCTTTTTCATACAATACAATATATTATACTACAGTTTCGTCAGTAAGATTTGCCAAAAAAATTATTCTTTTCTTATTTTATATCCATATACCATATATCAGCAATGTATTTTCGTAAATTCCTAATACATAATCGTTTATTGTAAGATTACTGGGAAAGATATTTATACATATAGTAGGATGTAGATGAAGAAATAAGATAATAAAAAGCTCGCATAAGCGAGCTTTTTATTAATATACAGATGTATTATTTTCTGACATGTTTTCTAAAATTTCTTTAACACGTCCTAAGAACTTACCACAAATTAAACCATCAAGTACTCGGTGATCAAGTGATAAACATAAGTTAACCATATCACGAGCACCGAACATACCGTTATCCATAATTACTGGGCGTTTTACAATTGATTCAACTTGTAAAATAGCTGCTTGCGGGTAATTAATAATACCCATAGATTGAACAGAACCGAATGATCCTGTGTTATTAATTGTAAATGTTCCACCTTGCATTTCGTCTGCTTTTAACGATTTCGTACGTACTTTTCCTGCAAGTTCTGTAATTTCACGAGCGATGCCTTTAATTGTTTTCTCGTCCGCTTGCTTAATTACTGGTACAAATAGTTCTTCCTCTGTTGCAACAGCGATAGAAAGGTTAATATCTTTCTTCTGAACAATTTTATCGCCAGCCCACATTGAATTAATTTGAGGATACTCTTTTAACGCTTGTGCTACTGCTTTTACGAAGAAAGCAAAGAACGTTAAGTTAAAGCCTTCACGCTTCTTAAAGTCACCTTTAATTGAGTTACGGTATGACACAAGGTTTGTCACATCTACTTCAATCATCATCCAAGCATGTGGTGCTTCGTGTTTACTACGTAACATGTTTGCTGCGATTGCTTTACGCACACCTGTTACTGGAATTTCGATATCTCCAGGCATTGTAGGTACAGAAACTGGTTTCGCAGCTTCTACTTTTTGCGCTACTGGTGCTGCTTTTGGTGCTTCTGGGCGAGCTTCTACTACTGCCGCTACAGCTTCCTCTTTCTTCGCCGCACCTGCTTGTGGGATATTTCCAGATTCCACTAGCTTTAAAATATCTTTACGAGTGATACGGCCGTTTGCTCCCGTACCTTCTACTAGATCTAAATCAACGTTATGCTCACCCGCAAGCTTTAACACAGCTGGTGAAAAACGTGGTTTTCCATCAGTTGGTTGTTTTACTTTCGGTGCTTTTTCAGACGTAGCTACTTCTGCCTTTGATTCTTCTTTAGTTTTTTCCTCAACAGCTGTTGCTGCTACTTCATCTGCGCCTTCTACTTGAATAACACAAACTACTTCACCTACAGCTAACGTATCACCTTCACCAGCGATTAACTCTTTCACAACACCCGTGAAAGAAGATGGTACTTCAGCATTTACTTTATCAGTCATTACTTCTGCAAGCGGATCATACTTATTTACGTGATCGCCAACATTAACGAGCCATTTACTAATTGTGCCCTCTGTAACGCTCTCCCCGAGCTGAGGCATTGTAATATTTTCTACAGCCATGTATAGTCCCCCCGATTAAAATTCCGCAAGTTCACGCATTGCTTTTTCAACTTTATCTGGATTTACCATAAAGAATTTTTCCATTGTTGGTGCATATGGCATTGCTGGAACGTCTGGACCTGCAAGACGTGCGATTGGCGCATCTAAATCAAATAGACAGTTTTCAGCGATAATTGCTGCCACTTCACTCATAATGCTTCCTTCTTTATTGTCTTCTGTTACAAGAAGAACTTTACCTGTTTTAGAAGCTGCTTCAATGATTGCTTCTTTATCTAATGGATATACAGTACGTAAATCAAGAATGTGTGCAGAGATGCCATCTTGTGCTAACTTTTCAGCCGCTTGAAGAGCAAAATGAACACATAATCCGTACGTGATAACTGTAATATCATCACCTTCACGTTTTACATCTGCTTTTCCGATTGGTAATACGTAGTCATCCTCTGGTACTTCACCTTTAATTAAACGATATGCACGTTTATGTTCGAAGAATAATACTGGATCTTCATCACGAATGGCTGCTTTTAATAAGCCTTTTGCATCATATGGTGTAGAAGGGATAACGATTTTTAAACCTGGTTGGTTTGCAAACATCGCTTCTACAGATTGTGAATGATACAATGCACCGTGAACCCCCCCGCCAAATGGTGCACGGATTGTAACTGGACAAGTCCAATCATTATTAGAACGATAACGAATTTTTGCTGCCTCAGAAACAATTTGGTTTACTGCTGGCATGATGAAATCAGCAAACTGCATTTCAGCGATTGGACGCATACCATACATTGCTGCACCAATTGCTACCCCAGCAATTGCAGATTCTGCAAGCGGTGCATCAAGCGCACGATCTTCACCAAATTGATCATACAAACCGTGTGTCGCTTTAAACACGCCACCTTTTTTACCAACATCTTCTCCTAAAACGAATACTTTCTCATCGCGTTCCATTTCTTCGCGCATTGCTAATGTAATAGCATCAATATAAGACATTACAGCCATGAAACGTTCCCCCCTATTCTGCGTATACGTGCTTCAATGCATCTTCAGGTGCTGCATACGGAGCATTTTCTGCATATTCTGTTGCTTCATTTACGATATGCATAATTTCGTCTAACATTTGTTTTTCGGATTCCTCAGTTAACACACCAGCTTCTTTTAAATAAGCTGCGAATGTTATAATTGAATCTTTTTTCTTTGCTTCTTCTACTTCTTCCTTATCACGATAAACACGATCATCATCGTCACTAGAATGTGCTGTTAAACGATATGATACTGTTTCAATTAAAGTTGGTCCTTCACCACGACGACCGCGATCTGCTGCTTCTTTTACAGCTTTATATACTGCAAGTGGATCGTTTCCGTCTATTGTATATCCAGGCATACCGTAACCAATCGCACGATCTGATACGTTTTTACATGCTAATTGTTTTTCAACTGGAATAGAGATTGCATATTTGTTATTTTCACACATAAAAATAACAGGTAGTTTGTGTACACCAGCAAAGTTTGCCCCTTCATGGAAGTCACCTTGGTTTGAAGAACCTTCTCCAAATGTAACGAACGTTACTAAATCTTTCTTCTCCATTTTTCCAGCTAGTGCAATACCAACTGCATGTGGTACTTGTGTTGTTACTGGAGATGAACCTGTAACAATACGATTTTTCTTTTGACCGAAGTGACCAGGCATTTGACGACCACCAGAGTTTGGATCTCCAGCTTTCGCAAAAGCAGACAACATAAGCTCTTTAGCTGTCATACCAAATGCTAGTACAACACCCATATCACGGTAGTATGGTAATGCATAATCTTTCTCTCTATCAAGAGCGAACGCCGCTCCAACTTGTGCAGCCTCTTGTCCTTGACAAGAAATTACGAATGGAATTTTACCAGCGCGGTTTAATAACCACATACGTTCGTCAATTTTACGTGCAAGTAACATCGTACGGAACATTTCTAATACTTGCTCATCACTTAAGCCAAGCTCTTCATGGCGCTTTTCTTTTACTTCTGCCATTTTTCATAACCTCCTAAATCCACATTTTTATGCGTGTAACGCTCTTCCATCTACAGCAAGTGCTGCTTCACCAATCGCCTCAGATAATGATGGATGCGGATGAATTGTATGTGCTACTTCCCAAGGTGTTGCATCAAGTACTCTTGCAAGACCCGCTTCAGAAATCATATCTGTTACATGTGGTCCAATCATATGAACACCAAGAATGTCATTTGTCTCTTCATCAACTACAAGTTTTACGAAACCATCTGATTCTCCGTATACAAGTGCTTTTCCGATTGCGCGGAATGAGAACTTACCTACTTTTAACTGATAGCCTTTTTCTTTCGCTTCTTGTTCTGTTAAACCGACAGAAGCAACTTCTGGACTGCTATATACGCATTTTGATACCATAGAGTAATCAATTGGTGTAACTTCTTTCCCTGCAATATGTTCTACTGCAGCAATTCCTTCATGAGAAGCAACGTGAGCAAGTTGCAGGCCACCGATTACATCTCCAATTGCGTAAATATGCGATTCTTTCGTTTGATAAAACTCATTTGTTTGAATGTATCCTTTTTCCACAACAATATCTGTGTTCTCTAAGCCAATATTTTGCGTATTCGCTTGTCTTCCTACAGATACAAGCATTTTTTCTGCTTTAAATTCTTTATTTTCACCGTTGTGTTCAGCTTGGATTGTTACTCCATTATCTTTTACCAATGTTTCTGGTAATACTTTTGCACCAGTTACCACTTTAATACCTTTTTTCTTGAATAGACGTTGCATTTCTTTTGAAACGTCTTGATCTTCTAGTGGTAATATTGTTTTTGCATACTCTAATACTGTAACTTCTACACCGAAGTCAGCAAGCATAGATGCCCACTCAATACCGATTACACCGCCACCAACGATAATAATCGAACTAGGAAGCGTTTCCATTTTTAGGGCATGATCTGAAGACATTACGTACTCTCCGTCTAATTCTAAACCTGGTAATGAATTTGGACGAGAACCTGTTGCAATAAGTACATTTTTTGGAATTAACATTTCATTCTCTTCTCCACTTGCAAGTTCAACTGAAATTGTCCCTGGCATCGGAGAGAAAATAGATGGGCCAAGAATACGGCCAATACCTTCAAACACATCAATTTTACCTTGTTTCATTAAGTGTTGAACGCCTTTATGAAGCTGCGTTACAATCTTCTCTTTACGCTCTTGTACTTTCGCAAAGTTTAGTTCTACATTGCTTGCAATAACTCCGAACTCTTCGCTTTTTTTAGCAGTTGCATATACTTCCGCACTACGTAAAAGAGCTTTACTAGGGATACATCCTTTGTGTAAACAAGTACCACCAAGATTTTCTTTTTCGACTAGTGCAGTTTTTAACCCTAGTTGTGATGCACGAATTGCAGCAACATATCCACCAGTACCGCCGCCAACGATGACTAAATCATATTCTTTTGCCATTATCTCAACCCCTAGCTACCGTTTCTTTTTCACGTACAACATATTCTTTTGGAGCTTCTTCTTCACGTAATACACGAAGTGCTCCTTCTGCTAACGCTTCTAACTCATCTTCGCCTGGATGTACGATAACATCTGCAATCCAGTCCACTCGCTCTTTTATTTCATCGACAAGAATTTTACTGTATGCCAGTCCACCAGTTAATACGATTGCATCGATTTTCCCGTGAAGTACAGCGCTAGCTCCGCCAATCTCTTTTGCAACTTGATATGCCATTGCTTTATAAATAAGAGTTGCTTCAGGATCACCTTTTTCAACCATTTTCTCTACTTTAATCGCATCATTTGTACCGATTAAACTTACAAGTCCACCTTGTCCGACAAGCTTTTTAATCATTTCATCTCGGTAATACTCACCAGAGAAACACATTTCTACTAGTTGCCCTACTGGTACTGTACCAGCACGCTCTGGACTAAATGGTCCTTCTCCGTTTAAACCGTTATTCACATCGATTACTCTTCCTTTTTTATGAGCACCAACTGTAATACCACCGCCCATATGTGTAACTAATAAATTTAAATCCTCATATTTGTGGTTTAACTGTTCGGCTACTTTACGAGCAACTGCTTTTTGATTTAATGCATGGAAGATACTTTTACGTTCCATACCAGCAATACCACTTATACGAGCAACTGGCTCCATCTCATCTACAACGACAGGATCCACAATAAATGCAGGAATGTTTAATCCAGAAGCAATTTCATATGCTAAAATGCCTCCAAGGTTTGAAGCGTGATGACCGCTAAACCCATTTTTTAAATCTTCTAACATCGCATCGTTTACTGTATACGTACCGCCTTCGATTGGACGAAGTAATCCACCACGTCCACAAACAGCGTTTAATTTTGAAATGTTAATACCATGAGAATGTAGAACTTCTAAAATCGTTTCTTTTCGAAACTCATATTGGTCGATAATTCGCTTGTATTTCCCAATCTGTTCTACGTCATGACGAATCGTTTCTTCTAAAACGGGTCTTTCATTATCAAAAACACCAATTTTTGTGGATGTACTACCTGGGTTAATAACAAGAATTCGATTTACAGACAATGTTGCTACCTCCACTAATAAATTCAAAAGGAAGTGGAAACCTCATAAGAGGTAACCACGCCTTTTGTAAAAGTTATATATGAATGATTAGCGACGGCTAATAATATCGTGACCGTTGCGTAAGTAAGTGCTACGAGAATTTTTCAAGCTTGCAATGCGCTCTTCAGCTAGACGATCTGCCGCTACATAAGTTGCTATGCCATCGCGTTTTGAAATTTCGATTACTTTTGCAATTGTGTCATAAATAGACTCAACACGTTTTAGTGCACGTTCTCTATTGTATCCATATAATTCGTCTGCTACGTTAATTACGCCACCTGCATTAATTACATAATCTGGTGCGTATACAATACCCATTTCATGAATGATGTCACCGTGACGATTTTCTTTTAATTGGTTATTTGCAGAACCTGCGATTACTTTTGCTTTAAGTTGTGGAATAGTTTCATCATTAACTGTTGCGCCTAATGCACATGGTGCGTAAATATCGCATTCAACACCGTAAATTTCATTTGGTTCAACTGCTGATGCACCGAATTCTTCTACAGCACGTTGTACAGCTTCTTTATTAATATCTGTAACGATTAATTTTGCTCCTTCAGCGTGTAAATGTTTGCATAGGTGATATGCTACGTTACCAACGCCTTGAACAGCAATTACTTTTCCTTCTAAATTGTCAGTACCGAAAGCTTCTTTTGCAGCTGCTTTCATACCACGGTAAACACCGTATGCAGTTACTGGAGATGGGTTACCAGAAGAACCGAATGATGGTGAGATACCTGTTACAAAGTCAGTTTCTTCATGGATAATATCCATATCATCTACTGTTGTACCAACATCTTCAGCTGTAATGTAACGTCCGTTTAGTCCTTGGATATAACGTCCTAGTGCACGGAACATTGCTTCGCTCTTATCTTTACGAGGATCACCGATAATTACTGTTTTCGCACCACCTAAGTTTAAACCAGCTGCTGCGTTTTTGTATGTCATCCCTTTTGCAAGACGCAATGCATCTTCAATCGCCGCTTCTTCAGAATCATATGTCCACATTCTTGTTCCACCAAGAGCCGGTCCAAGTGTTGTATCATGAATTGCAATAATTGCTTTTAAACCAGATTCTTTATCTTGACAAAATACTACTTGCTCATAATCATATTTTTCTAAGTATTCGAAGATTTCTAATGTCATTGTCGTTTCCCCCTAATGTTTTACCCTTTTTGGTTTATTTTGAAGCAGTCGCAACTGCCAATGCTAATGAATATACTTTTGTTTCTGCTGAATCAGCACGAGATGTTAAAACAATCGGTGCTTTTGCGCCAGCAATCATTGCTCCTACTTTTGCATCCGCAAAGTATACGAGTGATTTATATAGCACATTTCCAGCTTCAATCGTTGGGACGAGTAAAATATCTGCCTTACCTGCTACATCACTTACTATGCCTTTATGCTCTGCTGCAATTTGTGATACTGCATTATCTAAAGCAAGTGGTCCATCAACGATACAATCTTTAATTTGTCCGCGGCGATTCATTTGTGTTAACATCGCTGCATCAATTGTCGCCTGCATCGCTGGATTCACAACTTCTACTGCTGCGATTGGTGCCACTTTGGGCAAGTCGATTCCTATTGCCTGGGCAACTTCTACAGTATTTTGTATAATAGCAGCTTTTTGTGTTACGTCAGGTGCGATGTTCATCGCTGCATCTGTAACGAAAATAAGACGGTCGTAATTTTGAACTTCAAATGCTGCTACATGTGAAAGTACGCTACCTTTACGTAGGCCCCACTCTTTGTTTAACACAGCCTTCAAAATATTCGCTGTTGGGATGTTCCCCTTCATAAGCACATCTGCTTCACCATTTCTCACAGCTTTAACAGAAAGTTCTGCAGCTTCAGCACTAGACATTGCTGCAATCACTTCAACATGTTCTGAAGTTTGTAAACCATGTTCTTGTAGCATCCCCATTATTTTTTCTTGATTTCCATATAGACGAAATTGAGCTAGCTGTAATTTAATTGCTTTCGCTACAGCTTCAATTACTTCATGATCTTCAGCTACTGCTACAGCCACAGTTTTTTTAGGCTTTCCTGCTGCTTGATCAATTAAGTATTCTAACTTCATATTTTGTAATCAACCCTTTCCGTCGTCCCTCGTCTATTTATAAAGCAAATACCGTGCCAACTTTTAAAAGTGGTCTTACCAATAATGAAAACGCATTCAAAATGCAGTAAAATCAATACTTTGGAAAATAACGAAAGATTCTGTCTTATTTTGTCACTTTTTGTATACCATGCAATAAATTGCACGGTACGCAATTTATTGCATGCTATTTTTTGCATGGTCATACTTTTCTAGCTTGTAATATAAATTTCGAACGGAAATTCCTAACGCTTTTGCAGTTTGTGTTTTATTCCCATCAAATCTCTCCAAATATTCATAAATAATATTCCCTTCAAACTCTGTCACTAAATGTTCAAGTGGCTTTTCTTCTAATTCAGGTAATAAATGAGATTGCTTTGACTCCACCTGCTCTTCGTTATGTAATGGCGGTAAATGGTGTACATCAATATAGGTCTCGTTATAATTCATAAAGATAATAGCTCTCCCCAAAATATTTTCAAGTTCCCTCACATTTCCTGGCCATTCGTATGATTGTAAATATAAAACGGCTGAATCAGTGAGCCCTTCTACATTACGACCGTAATCTTGATTAATTTTTTGAATCAATCTGTCCGCAATTGTCGGTATATCTCCTTTACGTTGACGAAGAGATGGAATTTGAATTGGAATTTTATTTAATCGATAATATAAATCCTCCCTAAACTTCCCTTCTAGAATAGCCTTTTCTAAATTCACATGTGTCGCTGCAATTACTCGAACATTAATAGGTATCGCTTTCGTTCCACCAACTTTTACAATTTCTTTTTCCTGCAATACACGAAGGAGTTTCGCTTGTGTATTTGCAGACAACTCCCCTATTTCATCTAAAAAAATACTACCGTTATTCGCTTCCTCAAAGAACCCACGTTTCCCGCCTCTTTTCGCTCCAGAAAACGCCCCTTCCTCATAACCAAATAATTCACTTTCTAACAACGTCTCCGAAATGGCCGCACAGTTTACACGGACGAACTTATTGTATTTTCGATTACTTCCATTATGGATTGCATGTGCAAACAATTCTTTACCAGTCCCAGATTCCCCGCGTAACAGTACTGTTGCTGGTGTATTCGCTCCTAGCTTCGCCTGTTCGATAGCTGCCGTTGTTTCATCTGAATTTCCGACAATATCATCAAATGAATATTTTGCTTCTAATGTACGAATAATTTGCCTTGCTCTATTCAATTCATTTGTTAATTTTTGAATTTCCGACACGTCACGGATAACACCGACGCTTCCTTTCAATATTCCATCCACAATAACTGGTGCTACGTTTACAATTACATCTCGCTTTTTTTGCCCAATCTTCATATGTATTCCGCGCACCGCACGACGCGTTCGAAGTACTTTCATATGCATACTTTCGCCTTCTACAATATCAGTTGTAGCAGGCTTCCCAATAATATCTTCTTCTGTTAAACCCGTTAATTTCGTATATGCCGGGTTAATGACTAAACCTCTTCCTTTTTCATCCACAACCGAAATCGCTTCTTCAGATGAGTTAATAATTGCCTCTAATAGTGTTTGAATTTCTTTTAAGTCTGTAACTTCTTCCGCAAGATCTACAACTTCTGTTATATCTTTAAAAATTGCAAATGCCCCTTGTACCTCTCCTCCTTCTTTTAATATTGGAATACGCGTTGTAATAATTTTCTTTCCATTCTCTAATGTCAGTTCATAATTTACTTCTATTTGTTTCGTACGTATAATGCGAAGTAATTTACTAGTTGGAATGACTTCTAAAATATACTTTCCTATCGCCTCTTCTTTTTTATATCCGATAATACGCTCTGCACTTTTATTAAAAAGACGAACTTGTCCCTCTCGATCAATTACAATCATGCCGTCATGTGTAGAATTTAAAATTAATTCTCCTTGTTGCGTCTGTTCCTCTAACCGCCCAATTAGCCCTTCCTTCTCATGCGCTAATCCTGTAACAATTTTTGCGATATCACCTGGTATAAGAAGAGTGTCTTTTTTCTTTTTTTCTAATAAAACTTTATGTACATCATCTTCACCTGTCATATCAAATATTACATCGATATGCATAGAAAGAAATGGAGTTACACTTTCTCCAATTGCAATCCCGTATTCCTTAGCAATTTGTAGTCCTTTTGCCAACGGATTTATATCAATAATCCCTATAATTTGAAATATATTCGAACTTTGTAACAGATTCAGCAGCGCGCTCCCGCCTTCACCTGCACCAACAATTAATACTTTTTGTTTCATATATTACACTTCCTCTCGAAGTAACTCTGCAAATTTTTTCACACCCTTATCTTACTCGTTCAGCACCCTCTTGACAAACCCCCTTTCCGTATAACATCATTAAAATATACGAAATAATCTGAAAAGGAGCGTTATGTATGCAGCGTTACGTTGCTCTACTATTAGCACTCATCCCTATTTCATTAGCTGTGTTTGGTATAAAGTTAATGAGAGATACTGTATTCGGGATTCTATTTCCACCAATTTCTATACTATGGTTACAATTTTTAATCGGCGCTCTCTGCTTCGCGCTCGGGTTTTATATCTTTGGTGGCTTCGTCTTGCACCGAGATCGCAAACGAAATAAAGTACAAGCTCGCTTTAGAAGATAGGAATACCCCACTATTTATAAATAAAAAAATGAGACCGTTACACGCGGTCTCATTTTTTTATTGGCAATAACGTTCTTGCCGTTTCAGGGTAATCAGTAATAATCGCCGATATATTCATATCAAAATATTTACGCATAAGCGTTTCTTCATTAATTGTATAAGGGCGAACTTCTACACCACTTTCCATCGTTAGTTCGGCAATAGCATCTTGAAGATAACGATAATTCGGATGTACTGCTGTAGCCCCCATTTTTTTCGCGTATGCCCACGGACTATGCAAACCTTCGCGATATAAAATTGCTGTTTGAATATCAGGAGCCATCATATGGCACCGTTTCATACTGTAGTGATTAAACGAAGAAAATATAACACGATCCTCTAGACTAAATTTCCGTACAAGCGTTATAACTTCTTCCTCTAAACCTCTGTATGGAATTTTATTATTTTTAAGTTCAATATTAAGTAGCAAACTCGTTTGTTCAAGCCATTCTAATACCTCTTCTAAAAGTGGTATTTTACAAAAACCTACTTTATCACCAAATTTATAACTTGCATCTAACTTGCATAAGTCCTCATATACATAATTCCGAACCGCACCTTTTCCATTTGTTGTCCGGTCCACCGTTTCATCGTGAATGACGACAACTTTTCCATCTTTCGTTAATTGAACATCAAGTTCAATTCCATCCGCTCTAAAAGACTCAGCTGCTTCAAATGAAATCATTGTATTTTCTGGGTACGTTCCAGCCGCACCACGATGTGCAAATATAAGAGTCATCCTCACTCCCCCAATCTTATGCTATACTATACGAAAAAGGAGGTACTTCTATGAGACCATTACAAATCTCTCCAGATACTGCAGTCCGCTTATCAAAAGCACTAGGTGTTCCACTTGAACAACTCATGCATATGCCGCAGCACATTTTAATTCAAAAACTAGTTGAATTAGAAAAACAAAATAAAGACGAAGAATAATACAGTCCTGTTTTGCAGGACTTTTTATTATTTTCTATTATATCACGGATGCCTTTCCTACTAAAATCCTTTAACAGATGTACTACGATGTGATTTAGCCGTTCCTTCATCATTTAATAATGAATCACATCTTTTCTTTTTTGTTACACGTCATAAAGAAAGCAGACCATTTATTTATAAGTCCCCATTGCGTCCTAAAAACACGATCATAAAAAAACTAGAAGCCCTTTATATTGTTTTTATTGAACGTGCGGAGCATCCCCTGATTCGTATAGTTCTTTCGCTTTTTCCTCCCCGAATGTAGTTAAAATATAATGTTGCTCTTCTAACGCATCCATTGCTCTAGTTGCTTTACAAACGCTATCTTCTTGAGCATCTGAGAAATAATTGTGATCTTCTACAATTTTACTAAAATCTTTTTTCGCCCATCTATCAGCAATTGCTAAAAGTTCATTTTTCTTCGCAAAGCTACTCTTATTTATAATTTCTTTTAATTTTTTAGTATTACTTTGAATCATTGGGATAGAGCCCGATTTTCGTTCTGCCACCACTTTTTGATGAGTCATGCGATGCATCGCTGTAATGACTTCGCTTTCAGTAGAATTTTCAGTAACATACACATCAACAAAGACCCCATCTACCTCTCTACCTACTATTGTTTGGTCTTCTTTTTTATCTATTTGAGCACTCACTTCTTTATCTACGGGATTATCTGCAAGTTCTAACATTCCAAATGTAACTGCAATAGCAAGAACTCCCATAGCTGCTACTATTCCTAGCCAAGTTGAAATTTTATTTTCCATTCCCCTTCTCCCTATCTATATCTATTTTATTGCCTTATAAAAAACTCACTTACATGTAATATTACTAAAAATAGGTTTTATTTTCCATACTATCAAATAATCTCTTTTTCTCAACAAAATAAAAAGACCAACGAATTATAACATTCATTGGTCTTTAAATAAAAAGTTCATTGGTTTTAAATTTGATATCGAGTATCAATTTCAAGAATTATTAAGCTTTACTAAAGCTTAAATCCCTTACTACTTTTACTCTCAACTAGCTTTATGTTCAAGTCTCAGCTTATCCGCAACCATTGCGATAAACTCAGAATTCGTAGGTTTTGCTTTTGACATGGATACTGTATAACCGAATAAGGACGAAATAGAATCAATATTCCCACGGCTCCAAGCTACTTCAATAGCGTGACGAATTGCGCGCTCCACACGGCTTGCTGTTGTATTATATTTCTTTGCGATATCTGGATACAATACTTTCGTAATCGATCCTAATAATTCGATATCATTGTATACCATGGAGATTGCTTCTCGTAAATACATATATCCTTTAATATGAGCGGGTACACCAATTTCATGAATGATACTCGTAATACTCGCATCTAAGTTTTTCGGTTTTCCATCTACTGTTGTGGCTGATCGGAATGATGGTAGTGGACGCTTAATCATAGTGTTTGCTTTACCACTCACTTGACGAATATGACTCGTTAAATTCTCCATATCAAATGGTTTTAATATGAAATATGAGGCACCTAAGTCAACTGCTTTTTTCGTCACATCTTCTTGGCCAAATGCTGTCAACATAATTACGCTAGGCTGTTTTAACCTTTCAATATGTCGCATTTTCTCCAATACAGCTAAACCATCTAAGTGTGGCATAATAATGTCTAAAACGAGTACATCAGGTTGCTTATCTGTTAATAAGTTTAAACACTCTTGACCATTATAAGCAGTACCGATTACTTCCATATCATCTTGAGCGGCTACATAGCTCTCTAACATTGATACTAGTTCTTTATTATCATCCACAAGACATACTTTAATTTTCTCCACAGCTTTTCCTCCCTTACCGAATCGATTCTCCGACATGTGTATCCTTCTAGGCTACATGAATTGTTCGACAATTGTGTGAAAATTCCCTTTTAAAGTTTCTTACTTTCCGATAAAATCACAAAAAAATATGTTTATCGTTCATTTATTCCCTTTCGCAACACATTCCATCATAGAAATACAACGAAACGTTCAACCCTTTCCTTTTATTTTACAACAAAAAACACCTCTTGCGGAGCTTTTACAAAATTTCAACGAATTTTTCAACAGAAAAAGCGAGCTAATAATATATATTAGCTCGCTTTTTTCTCTTGATCATAAATATTAATTCCAGCTTGATGTAACATCCATTCAATATGAACACCATATCCTGATGTTGGATCATTTACAAATACATGTGTAACAGCACCAATTACTTTTCCATTTTGTACAATTGGACTTCCGCTCATTCCTTGTACGATACCGCCCGTTTTCGCTAATAGACGTTTATCTGTTACTTTTATTACCATACCCTTTGTGGCTGGGAATTTTTGCTGCACTGTACTAACAACTTCAATATCAAACGCTTCTACTTTATCTTGATCAATAACTGTTAATATTTTTGCCGGTCCTTCTTTTACTTGATGAGATAATGCGATAGGCATTGCTTTATCCATTATACCGTTTTTCATATTCGTATTTAATTTTCCAAAAATACCATATGGACTATTAATTGTAATATTGCCAATCACTTCACGGTCTGGTGAGAATCTTGCTAATTTCTCCCCTGGATTCCCATGACTACCTCTTTCAATTGATGTAACTGTCGAGCGCATAATTTGTCCATCTTCGACTTGAATCGGCTTTTTCGTATCATTATCAGAAATAACATGACCAAGTGCCCCATATTTCATAGAATCTGGATGAACAAATGTCATCGTTCCAATTCCAGCTGCCGAATCACGGATATACAAGCCAATTCGATAAGACGATTCACCGTTGTCTTTTTGTGGAGTTAGCTTCGTACGAATATATTTTCCATCTCTTAACAATACAAGATTAAGCGGTTCACCTGTTTCTCCACTATTATGAATAAACGGTGCTACATCACTCATTCTTTCAATTGTTTTACCATTAATTTCAGTAATCATATCTCCAATTTGTACACCTGCTGTTTCACCAGGAGATATTTTACCTTTTTCAGTTTGAATTAAATGATGGCCTACAACAAGTACACCTTTTGTATTTAATTTCACACCAATTGATTGTCCACCTGGAATCACTTTAAAATCTTTTAACACTTTCACATTTACTTTTTTCACTGGAAAACCAGCAAGCTGAAATACCATATCAGCTTCACCATTTTGATGAGAATTTACCATAAGTCCTTGTTTTTGTTCATTCGAACTCACTGTAAATACATGACGATTTGTGGATGAAGCTTTGAAAACTGGTAATGATGATATTTCTGATTGTTGCCCTTCAAAAACAACAAGTTGTTTCGGTGATGAAATAAACGTTCGAAGCGGTTTAAAACATCCAATAAAAACTAAAGAAACAAGGAGACAAAGACCTATTATTTTTCGAAATTTTTCTAATTTCAACTTGTTCACTCTCCTCGCTCCTACCCCACATTCAGCCTCTTGGCTTCACTTTTTAATCTCTCCTTGCAGTGCTTTATTTATAACCGGAAGAATTAAGAAATCGTCATTTGAGAAAAAAAGCTATCCATTACTGGATAGCCTCTGCTGTCTGTTTAAAATGATGCGCTTGCGTAAGTAATTCTTTCGCATGCTCTGTCGTTAAATCTGTGATTTCCACACCAGAAATCATTCGAGCTATTTCTGTTACTTTATCCTCCATAGTTAAAACAGTAACTGATGTAATTGTCCGATCATTCGCTACTTGTTTTCGAATAAATAAATGTGAATCCGCCATTGAAGCTACTTGAGGTAAGTGCGTAATACAAAGTACTTGCGAGTTTACTGATACTCGATAAATTTTTTCCGCAATAGCCTGTGCGACCCGGCCACTTACACCCGTATCCACTTCATCAAAAATAACAGATGCAACCCCTTGATGCTTAGAAAAAATGCTTTTTAAAGCTAAAATGATACGAGATAACTCTCCGCCAGAAGCAACCTTTGAAAGTGGTTTTAGCGGCTCTCCTGGGTTCGTTGAAATATAAAATTCCACATGATCGTAACCATCCGCCGTAAGTCTTACCGGCGCACCTTCCACAAGGGGCTCTTCTGCATTTCCTTCTCTCTTCATAATTCTCACTTCAAATTTCGTTTTTTCCATATATAATTCTTTTAATTCCTGATGAATTGCATTTGTAAGGTGTTCTGCAAGCTCATGACGCATATTACTTAACAACGTTGCTTCTTTCATAATAACACTTTCTAATTCCTTCAACTGTTTCTTCGTCGTTTCAATATGAACGTCTTTATTTTCAATCGTAAAAATTTCCTGTTCAATTTTATCAGCATACGCTAAAATCTCTTCTACATTATTTCCATATTTTCTCTTTAGCATACGAATTTCATTCAAACGTGTTTCAATTTCATCTAAACGATTTGGATCATATTCCATCATATCGAGCTTTTCCCTCAGTTGATAGGCAACCTCTTCTAATAAGTAATAGCTATTTGCAATTGAATCATGATTCTCTTGATACACTTCATCTAAATGTGTAATACTTTCCATTTGCCCCATTGCACTTCTTACATTATCTAATCCTTGTCCGTCGGCACTTAAAGAACGATATGCATCACCTAACGCTTTATAAATCTTTTCAAAATTAGAAATTTGCAATCGTTCCTCAGTTAATTCATTTTCTTCATCCATCTTTAAATCCGCCTTGCGAATTTCCTCGTGCTGAAATTGAATTAAATCTAAGCGATGTGCCATTTGTTGCTCATTTTCACTTAACGATTTCAATTGTTTTTTTAATTTTTCATAGTCAGCGTATACGTTTTGATATATGTCTAATTGTTTAACGATTCGATCCCCATCAAAGTGATCAAGCATAAACAGATGTCGTTCTTCATTCATTAAATCTTGCGTTTCGTGCTGTCCATGAATATCAACAAGTGTTTTCCCAATTTCTTTTAATATGCTAAGTGTAACAAGCTTCCCATTTACACGACATACACTCTTCCCGTTCGCAGCAATATCACGCTTTAAAATAATCATACCATCTTCTATTTCTATATCTAACTCTTCTGCCTTTTCAATACATGGATGCTTCTCATCTTCAACATAAAATAGCCCTTCAATCTCAGCCTTTTCTGTTCCATATCGAACAAATTCTGCTGACCCACGGCCACCTACAAGTAAACTAATTGCATCAATAATAATCGATTTTCCGGCCCCTGTTTCACCGCTTAAAACCGTTAAACCTTTTTGAAAAGAAATATTTAATGCTTCAATAATAGCAAAGTTTCTAATCGATAATTCCGATAACAATGCCCCATTCACCTCGTTATAAAATAATCCCTTACTAAAGGATTTTCTCAGTTCTTCATTCAAATAATCATGCTATATATTTGTATGTATATACTCTTCTAACCCGCTTCATTGTACCAAACATTTGTTTTACGGGTCAATCCATCTATTTTTTAACTTTATGCAAACAAAATATTATATTACAATTGAAAATTCATATTTTTAACCAATAAAAATATCTTGTTCACTTTCCACTTTACGATGGAAAGCAAACAAGATTTTTTGTTACAACATATTTAAGAAACGATCAGAGACAACACCTGTATCGTCAGGTGTACGGCAAATAATTAAGCAAGTATCATCACCACAGATGGTTCCGATGATCTCATCCCACTCTAAATGATCAATAAGTGCTCCAAGTGAATGAGCGTTACCAGGCAATGTTTTTAGCACAAGCATATGTCCTGCCGTGTCTAATTTTACAAATGAATCCACTAGATTTCGTTTTAATTTTTGTAACGGGTTAAATCGTTGATCTGCTGGCAAGCTATATTTATAGCGCCCATCATGTAATGGCACCTTCACTAAGTGCAGTTCTTTAATATCGCGCGATACTGTTGCTTGCGTTACATTAAATCCCTCATTACGTAAAATATCAACTAATTCATCTTGTGTTTCAATTTCTTTGTTTGCAATAATTTCCCTGATTTTAATATGGCGCTGACCTTTATTCATACATTTGCACCTCACACTATCTCTTACCATAGTTTAAACATTGGTATACTTCACTTATTTATGTTAACTTATAATTCGTTTCTTGTACACAATTGTTTTTACAATCATTATACAATTACAGCAAAAAGAGGAACAACATATGTTATTCCCCTTTCCCTTTTTGTTTTAGAACGTCATGCGCTTCTGTAACAACTTGCTCTATAGAAATCGGAGAATGATTTTCGCCATTCTCACGTTCACCATGCCATTTCAGATGAATTAAAAATTCAATATTACCATCCCCACCCGTAATTGGTGAGAATGTTAAACCTTCCACATCATAGCCTTCTTTTAAAGCAAACTCGACAATCATTTCTACAACAGCTTCATGTACTTTTCTATCACGAACGATACCTTTTTTCCCAACTTGCTCTCTTCCAGCTTCAAACTGCGGTTTAATTAACGCTGCTACATCTCCGTTAGGCATAAGCATTGTTTTTAAAACTGGCAGTATAAGCTTTAATGATATAAATGAAACATCAATACTTGCAAATTGAGGTAAACCACGTTCTAAGTCTGCTGGTGTCACGTAACGGAAGTTTGTTCGTTCCATTACAACAACACGCTCATCTTGACGTAATTTCCACGCTAGTTGATTGTATCCTACATCTAATGCATAAGATAATTTCGCTCCATTTTGAAGCGCGCAATCTGTAAAGCCACCAGTTGATGAACCAATATCTATCATAACTTTATCTTGTAAATCAAGATGAAATGTCTCTAATGCCTTTTCAAGTTTATAACCACCACGACTTACATACGGCATAACTTGTCCCTTCACCGTAATCTCAGTATCTTGCGAGATTTTCTCTCCTGGCTTATCAAGTCTCATCTCATTTGCATATACGAGTCCGGCCATAATGGCGCGCTTTGCTTTCTCACGCGTTTCTATAAGTCCTCGCTCTACTAATAGTACATCTACTCTTTCTTTTTTTACGCTCATTTGTTACGCCCTTTTTTGTTTTGATGGAATCATTGTATGAATACGGTCTACAACAGCATCTGTCGTTAAACCAATTTCTTCTAATAATTTTGTTACACTTCCGTGCTCTATGAAGCGGTCTGGAATACCCATTCGTTCAACTAATGCACTATGGTAACCATTTTCAGATGCAAATTCAACTACTCCTGTTCCAAAACCACCGATTAAACAAGCTTCTTCAATCGTTAAAATCGGTATATTCTTTCCTAGAAGATCATGTAAATATGCTTCATCCATTGGTTTAATAAAGCGAGCATTCACTACTTTCACTGAAACCCCAGCTTTTTCAAGACGCTCAGCTGCTTCCATTGCCATTGGTATTGTCGTACCAAACGTTAAAATAGCTGCTTGTGTCCCCTCTTTTAACGTCTCCCACGTACCGATTGGAATCGCCTTTAATTCTTTATCCATATGAACGCCAAGTCCATTACCGCGAGCATAACGCAATGCGATTGGTCCATCTTCATATTGCATCGCCGTATAAACTAAATGTTGCCCTTCATTTTCATCTTTCGGCATCATAAGCACCATATTCGGCAAGTGACGTAAGAATGAGATATCAAATACGCCTTGATGCGTTTCACCATCTGCTCCTACTAATCCCGAGCGATCTATTCCGATGAAAACATTTAAATTTTGGCGGCATATATCATGAACAACTTGGTCATATGCTCTTTGTAAAAATGTTGAATAAATCGCTAAGAATGGCTTCATTCCTTGCGTTGCCATACCTGCTGCCATTGTTGTAGCATGCTGTTCTGCAATACCTACATCAATCATACGATCTGGGAATTCTTTTTGGAATTTCTCAAGTTTTGATCCAACAGGCATTGCAGGTGTAATTGCTACGATACGCTCATCCGCTCTCGCTAGCTTAAGTACTGTTTCACTAACGACAGCACTCCATGCTGGTGCAACTTCTTTCGGCTTAACGAAGTCACCTGATTCAATTTTATAAGGTCCTGTTCCATGCCAAGTTCCAATAACGTCACTCTCAGCCGGTTTATAACCTTTTCCTTTTTTCGTAATAACGTGAACAAGCACTGGGCCTTTTGTTTTCTTTGCATATTGCAACGTTTCGAATAACTTTTCATAATCATGCCCATCGACTGGACCTAAATATGTAAAGCCTAACTCTTCGAAAAAGACACCAGATACTAGTAAATATTTAAGACTATCTTTTATTTTCTCTGCTGTCGCAGCCACTTTCCCGCCAACTGCTGGGATTTTCTTTAATATATACTCTAATTCATCTTTTACCCAGTGATATTTTCCTGCGGTACGTAAACGACCGAGCACATTATGAAGCGCACCAACGTTTGGTGCAATTGACATTTCATTATCATTCAAAATAACAATCATGTCTGTTTTTTCATGTCCAATATGGTTCAATGCCTCTAAAGCCATTCCGCCTGTTAAAGCACCATCTCCAATAATTGGTATAACATATTCTTTCGTTTTCTTTAAATCACGTGCCAGAGCCATTCCCATTGCAGCCGATAACGAAGTCGAGCTATGACCAGTTTCCCATACATCGTGCTCACTCTCGCAACGTTTCGGGAAACCACATAGACCTTGATATTGCCTTAATGTACCAAACTCTTTCGCACGTCCAGTTAAAATTTTATGTACATAGGATTGATGTCCTACATCCCATAAAAATTTATCTTGCGGGCTATCAAATAATTTGTGCAGAGCAATTGTGAGTTCTACTACACCTAAATTAGGTGCAATATGTCCACCTGTTTGAGAGAGCTCTTCAATTAAAAACTTACGAATATCCTCACTCAATCCCTCTAGTTCACTGATAGACATATCTTTCAAAAAACTAGGGTTTTGAATTTGCGTTAGATCCACATGGATCACTCACTTTCATTTCATAATCTGTCAACATGTCAAATATTATAAAAAACATTTACACAAAACAAGAAATTCTCTTTTCTATTTTTCGTCTTGTCCCGCTATTAACCAGTCTATTGCGCCCTAATCCTATTATAAACCATATTTCTTTAGGCGATGAAAAAAATAGCCGCTAACACGAAGTGATAACGGCAATGTAATCTACATATATTTTTGCCAATAACAAGAAAAGAAAAACCTTTTCCTACATTTATATCATAAAATGATGAATGACTCAACAAATGAAAACGCTGTTATATTAGTTATTACGTTTTGCAATCAAATCACAAATAGATAGTAAATATTCATCTTGTAATTGCAAGGAACTAATCGCACCTTTTGCTTCTGCAATTGTTTCTTCTAAAATATCCTTTGCTCTATCTACAGTAAACAACGTTGTATATGTGCTCTTTTCATTAGAAAGATCGCTACCAATCGGTTTTCCAATCTCTTCTTCAGTTCCTTCGACATCTAAAATATCATCTCGAATTTGGAAAGCTAGACCGATATATTTGGCAAACGTAAGCAACTTTTCTTCTTGCTCTTCTGTCGCATCAGAAAGTATCGCACCCGCAAGTACAGCAAATTCAAGCAGTTTTCCGGTCTTATGTTTATGGATGTACTCCAATTCATCAATCGTAAGGCGTTTCCCTTCAGCTTCCATATCTGCCACTTGTCCGCCAACCATTCCTTCTGGTCCTGCTGCTTTTGCAAGTTCAAGTACAAGTCTTACTTTTTTTTCGGCAGAAATTTCTTTTTGCTCATATGCCATAATAACTTGAAAAGCATACGTCAATAAGCCATCTCCTGCTAAAACTGCCATCGCTTCACCAAATACTTTGTGATTTGTGGGCTTTCCTCTTCTTAAATCATCATCATCCATACAAGGTAAATCATCATGAACTAATGAATATGTATGAATCATTTCAAGAGCACAAGCTGCACCTACTCCAAGATTTCTTTCTTTCCCAAACGCTTGTAATGTTGCAAACAAAAGTAACGGGCGGAGACGTTTTCCACCCGCTTCCAAAGAATATGCCATCGCTTCACGAAGTACATTTGGACATTGTAATTCATTTGCATAGCTTACAAGTTTTTCTTCTACGAAAGTTTTACTTTCTTTCAAAAAAGTATCAAAAGCAATCGTCACTATGCTTCATCTCCTAAAGCAGTAAACGGTTCAAGCTCTCCATCTTCCCCAAGAATAACTGCCATTTGTTCTTGTACATTCTTCAGCTTCTCATCACAAAGCTTAGATAATTCCATACCTTCTTTAAAATAAGAAATCGCTTCTTCTAAAGGTACGTCACCTTGTTCTAGCTTAGAAACAAGATGCTCAAGTTGCGAAATTGCCTCTTCAAAGCTTAATTTATTTTCCATTATTCAATTCACGCTCCTCTATGCCTGATACGCTACAATCTAGTATTCCATCTTGTAATTGAACTGAAACAGCATCTCCAAGGCTTACATCTTTCACACTTTTTAACACTTGCTTCTCTTCATCATATACAAGCCCGTACCCTCTCATCATTACTTTAAGCGGACTTAACGCTTCAAGTTTTTGAGCAGCTCTTACAAAGGCAAATTCTTTCGTTTGAAGTAACGTTTGCATTTCACGTTGTAATTGCTTTTGCAACGTTTCAACAGCTACCTTCGTTTGCATAATTTTTTGAGATGGGTGGTGCTTCTCTAAATAAAATGAAAGTTGCTTTAACTGATTCACCTTTTTATCAATATAGCGCTCTTTCGCTAAAACAAGCTGTTCTAGCGCTCTATCTAATTGCTCTTCCTTTTGCTCATATACTTGTCTTGGATAACGGAACGCATACGATTTTTGCAACACTTGTAGTTTTTCTTCTTTTTTATGTACTAACTCTCTCATTGCTCTTTGCAATCTCAGAGTTCTTTGTAATACCTTTTCTTGTAACTCTATAATGTTAGGTGCTGCCAGCTCAGCTGCTGCAGTCGGTGTTGGCGCGCGTAAATCTGCAACAAAATCTGCGATTGTAAAATCCGTTTCATGGCCTACTGCCGAAATAATAGGAATTTCACTCTTAAAGATTGCTCTTGCAACCATTTCCTCATTGAAAGCCCATAATTCCTCAATAGAACCTCCACCACGACCAACGATTAGTACATCTATCTCTCCCATTTCATTCGCTGTACGAATCGCTTGTACAATCGAGGGAGCCGCTGACTCCCCTTGTACAAGTACCGGAAATACAATAACATTCCCAATTGGATAACGACGTTTAATCGTTGTTATAATATCACGAATCGCTGCTCCTGTTGGCGACGTAATCACACCTATTGTTTTAGCGTAAGGAGGAATCGCTTTTTTATAAACTTGAGAAAAAAGTCCTTCTTCTTCTAAACGAACTTTTAACTGTTCGTACGCTAAATGTAAATTCCCGACTCCGTCAGGCTGCATGTCTTGAATATAAATTTGATAAGAACCACTCGCCTCGTAAACAGAGATTTTCCCTTTCACGAGTACCTTCATCCCATTTTCAGGTTTGAATTTAATATTACGATTATGGCCCGCAAACATAACCGCTGCGATTCTTGCATTTTCATCTTTCAATGTAAAATACATGTGGCCACGGCTATGATTTTTAAAGTTGGAAATTTCACCTTTTAACCAAACAGACTGCAAATGCGGATCATATTCTATTTTTGTTTTTATATAGCGTGTTAACGCTGTAACGGTTAAATATTGCTTCTCCATTTCTCTCTCCTCATAGCCGACTCAAATTATTTACAAACGACACCTGCACGTTTGGCAGATTCAACAGTATTATGAAGAAGCATTGTGATTGTCATTGGACCAACACCCTTTGGCACAGGTGTAATGTAACCCGCAACATCTAACACGTTGTCAAAGTCAACATCACCACAAAGTTTTCCTGTTTCTAAACGGTTAACACCAACGTCAATTACAACCGCTCCTTCTTTAATATAATCCGCTGTTATCATTTTAGGTCGTCCAACAGCTACGATTAAAATATCAGCTAACTTCGATAACTCTTTCATATTTTGCGTCTTAGAATGACAATATGTTACAGTGGCATTTTCATTTAAAAACAATTGTCCCACTGGTTTACCGACAATATTACTTCTTCCAATTACTACTACATGTTTTCCAGAAATATCAAGATTTGTTTCTTTTACTAATTCTACAATACCATGCGGTGTACATGGAAGGAATGTATCTTGTCCCGTCATCATACGTCCCACGCTGATTGGGTGAAATCCGTCTACATCCTTTTCTGGTGAAATTCTTTCAATGATAGCTTTTTCTTCAATATGTTTTGGTAAAGGTAATTGCACTAATATGCCATTAATACGGTCATCGCCATTTAAGCGATCGATTTCAGCAAGCAAACGTTCCTCAGTAATTGTTTCAGGAAGTTCAATTAGCTCTGAGTAAATCCCTACTTGTTCACAGCCTTTTTCTTTTCCTTTCACATAAGAACGAGATGCTGGATCTTCTCCAACTAAAATAACTGCTAATCCTGGTACAATACCTTGCTCTTTCAACTTCACAACTTCTTCTGTTAATTGTGCTCGTTTTTTCTCCGCAACTTCATTTCCTTTGATGATTACTGCTACCATTTTAAGATTCCCCCTTAAAGAATTTACAGTGTATCTTTTATATTAGATAAAACGCCGTTAATAAAACGACGAGATTCCTCATCCCCAAATGTTTTTGCAATTTCAATTGCTTCGTTAATTGTTACGTTGTGTGGAATTTCTTCCATGTACTTCATTTCATACACAGCTACACGTAAAATACTGCGATCAACAATACTAATACGCTCAAGCTTCCACTTTTTTAAGTTTTGACGAATCGCTTCATCGATTGCTTCTTTATTTTCTACAAAACCTACTACAAGTGACTCTAGAAACTCATTTGTTTCTTCGCCTTCATCCAGCGTGTTTTCCACTGCTACTTTCGGTTCTAATTCACCTGTAATATCCATTTGGTATAATGCTTGCATTGCTCTTTCTCTAGCCGTCCTACGTTTCATTGTAACTCTCCTTTATGCTTCAAGTCTTTCCTTATACTTTGTTATATTATTATAATTTATAAGCCGTCAATTCACTTACTCTTACAGTTTTCATTGATTTTCCAACCTTATAATACAATGATAATAACACAATTTATCGTTTCACACACGGGTTACAAGGCTGAAAAATAATAAAAAGATTAACTTCAAGTTCCATATCTTATCACAATGTACGTTTTTTGGAAAAACGACACATTTTCTTGTTTATTTCTTATTTTTTGAAATAGTATAATAATTAGAGGGTTGTAATTTGTGAAGAAATGAAACGATAAAAAAGATGCCTATGTTACTAGGCACCTTTTCATTCTTACACTGGTTCGATTTCTGTTTTTTGTGTTTCGAATGTTACGCCAACGATGTGAACATTCACTTCTTTTGGCTCAAGTCCTGTCATTGTAAAGAGTGCTTGGCGAATATTGTCTTGAATCTTTTGTGCAACAACTGGAATTGCTACACCAAAATACATTACAACATAAAGGTCAACGATAATATCTTCGTTTGCTAATTCAACCTTTACACCTTTACCATGATTTTTCTTACCTAACTTCTCAACAACATCTGTAGCAAAATTACCGCGCATTGCCGCTACACCTTCTACTTCAGCAGCTGCAATACCTGCAATTACTTCAATTACTTCTGGTGCAATTTCTACTTTACCAAGAGTTGTATCTTGACCCATATCTAACATATGTTCAGCCATGAAAAAAACCTCCTTTAATGTATCACTGCGTCACAAGTTCATGCTCTTCCAAAAATTTCGTATTAAACTCACCTTTTACAAAATCAGGATGATCTAGCAATTGCAAATGGAACGGGATTGTTGTATGTACGCCTTCAATGACAAATTCACTAAGTGCGCGCTTCATTTTTGCAATTGCCTCTTCACGTGTTTTTCCGTGAACAATTAATTTAGCAACCATCGAATCATAGAAAGGTGGGATTGAATATCCCGGATATACAGCTGAATCGACGCGAATACCAAATCCTCCTGGTGGTAAGTACATTTCTACTTTACCTGGAGATGGCATAAATTTTTTGGCAGGGTTTTCCGCATTAATTCGACATTCAATTGCCCAACCATTAAATTGTACTTCTTCTTGCTGTAACGATAACTTTTCTCCTGAAGCAACAAGAATTTGCTCTTTAATTAAGTCCATTCCCGTTACCATTTCAGTAACCGGATGCTCAACCTGAATTCTCGTATTCATCTCCATGAAATAAAAGGTTTTCGTTTTATATTCATAAATAAACTCAACCGTACCAGCACCTGTATAATCAACCGCTACCGCCGCTTTAACTGCCGCTTCACCCATCTGCTTGCGAATATCTTCATCAAGTGCAGGTGATGGACTTTCTTCTAGTAGTTTTTGCAAACGGCGCTGAATTGTACAATCACGCTCTCCTAAATGAATGGCATTTCCGTGTGTATCTGCCATTATTTGAATCTCAACATGGCGGAAATCTTCAACGTACTTTTCTAAGTATACACCAGGGTTCCCAAAAGCGGTACTAGCTTCTTGCTGTGTAATTTGAATTCCTTTTATAAGCTCTTCTTCATGGCGTGCAACACGAATACCTTTTCCGCCGCCACCTGCAGTCGCTTTAATAATAACTGGATATCCAATTTGATTAGCAAGCTCGATCGCTTCTTCGGTATTTTTAATAATCCCTTGTGAACCTGGTACAATCGGAACCCCTGCTTCTTTCATTGTATCACGAGCAACGTCTTTTGTGCCCATCTTTGAAATAGCTTCTGGACTTGGACCGATAAAAATCAAGTTACATTCACGGCATAATTCTGCGAAATCTGCATTCTCTGCTAAAAATCCGTATCCCGGATGAATAGCATCGCAGCCTGTTAACTTCGCAACGCTAATAATGTTCGTCAAATTTAAATAGCTTTCTTTCGAAATCGTTGGTCCTACACAATACGCCTCGTCTGCAATCTGTACGTGAAGTGACTCTTTATCTGCTTCTGAATAAATTGCAACTGTTTCAATATCCATTTCTTTACAAGCACGAATAATTCGTACAGCAATTTCCCCACGATTGGCTATTAATACTTTTTTTATCATCACAAAGACTCCCTTATTACGCTTTTACAAGAAATAGCGGTTGTCCATACTCAACAAGCTGTCCGTTATTAACAAGAATTTCAACAATTTCGCCCTCTACATCAGCATCAATTTCGTTAAATAACTTCATAGCCTCGACAATACACACGATAGAATCTTTCGATACTCTATCCCCAACACTTACATATGGAGGTGTATCAGGCGAAGAAGAAGAATAGAATGTACCTACCATCGGTGATGTGATTTTATGTAGGTTTTCATTTTGAACAGCCTTCTTCTCTTCTTGTTTTGGCGCTTCTGCTTGTGCTGCTGCTACTTTCGTTTCAACTTCAACAGGCGCTACTGGTTGCATAGCTTGTTTTGCTGCAGGTGCTTGCACAGCAACAACTTCATTACCACGCTTTTTCATTTTGATTGTTGTACCGTCTTTTTTGTATTCAAATTCATCAATATTAGAGCTATCAATTAATTTAATTAATTCGCGAACTTCTTGAATTTTAAACATGTAAAATCCACTCCCATACTCTTGTTTGTCCCGTTTTTACAGATTCTCGTCACGAAAACTAGATTGACTGTAAAAATACGATGTATTCTATTAGAAAATATATTTCATTAACTAATAGAAATATTTACTATTTCCATCTTACGATAAATTTTTTAAACATTCCAATTTATATTTCTTTATAATAAATCGAAACTCCTGTAAAAATATTATTCCAATAAAAATTTAATACCTAGTAATAATACCAAGTTTCACACGAAATTGGCAAGACCACTTCTTAAAAAACATTCACTACTTTTTCAAAACGTTACACAGCAAACATGCCATTCCCTCTTCACCACACCTATAGTCAATAACATATTTTTACCAAATATTTTTTTTTGTTTACACACCGTTCATCATTCCTTCATATAAGAATAGTATGTTCAAAGTGTAGAAAATATATTGTGTCGAGGTGTGGAAATATGATATGGCTCATTCTCTTTTTACCTGCTGTAATCGTTTGGGCATGCGTTCTTTGCATCCACGTCAAATCCGGAAAAAGTAATCATCAGTACCATGAACCATTAATCTTTTACTCACAACGTGTTTCTCCATTCCGAGCTGAACATAGTAAAAATAATTACAAAGACGCAATAGAAAAAAGCTATCGAAAATGATAGCTTTTTTCTATTCACACGTACTTACATACTCTTTTTACTATTTGCATACCCTTTGCTTAGTAAAAGATAATAATCCGTAGGGAAATCCCTACGGATTAAAGTTTCACTTATTTCGCTGGTGGATCAAATTTCACACCTACATCTTTTGATCCGCCTTCACTTCTTACAAGTTGAATAATTTTATTTGCTTCTTTCTGTGAATGTTTTGCCGCTTTAACCGTTACTCTAATATCAGTACCATCAGCTCTTACAAGAGCATCTGGATATCCTCCTTGAGATTTAATTACTGTCTCAAGTAATTCTTGCTTCGTTTCCATTGTCGTAATGGCATCAAAATTTTCTTTCGCTTTATTCTTTTCTGTTGCTGAAGCTTTTGTTGAACTCATCACTTCTTGTAATTTTGCTTTTTGTTCACTACGCTGATCTTCCATTTGCATACGTAAAGCTGTGAAATTCTCATCACTTGATTGAACTGATACATTGCCCTCTTTTTTACTTGTTTCTTTTTTTGCATTTTCTTTTTTGTCTGTTTCTTTATTTGTTGTTTCTTTGCTTGTATTTTCTTTTTTCGGAGTTTCTTTAGGCGCTTCGTTTGTTACTGCTTTATCAGTACCTTGTTTTTCTTGTCCAATCTTTTCACCTGTTGCTGGCGATGCTGTATTCATTTTGTCAGGAGTTGTCACGTAATACACAGATAGTACAACAACTAAACTTAACATCGTTAATAACCAAACTGTTTGTTTTTTTAACACTTTATTTCCTCCCTATCAATTTTTCGGTGAAACTGAAACGCGATGGGCCGGTACATCTAGCAGCCTTATCACAGCTTCTTTTACCATTACTTTAACTTGTATATTATCCACTCCCTTTGCTACGACAAGAACACCACGTACTTTCGGCTTCTCTGTTCGTAAAACAACAGGAGTTTCTTTATCCCCTTCACGTATAATGACAGTCTTTTCATCAAGAGACTCGTCCTCTACTTCTCTCTTACCGCCTGTTTTATCTGTTTCACCTGTTGTTTGTGAGCGTTTCACTGTATTTTTTTCTAAAATTTTTTCTTCAGATGAATCTAAATTCACTTTAATCGTTACGTCTTTTACTCCTGCTATTTCTTCTAAAGCAGTTTTTAATTCTTGTTCATACGCTTTTTCATATTTTTCTACATTTGACATACTATCATTACTTTTTTGTCCGAAAGTTGGTACGTCTTTTTCTTGGTTTTGAGTTTTTTGTTCTTTAAATACAGGTACTTCTTCTTTTTTACTTGAAAAGAGACTACTAGAAAACATAAGCAAAATTCCAAGTATGAGTAGGACAAGTAAAAACTTAGGTGTTACCTTTTTACCCTTCTCGTTGCTTTCTTTTTGATCCCCATTCAATAAGTTTCGAAAAAATGAGAACTTCGAATTTTTATCTTTATTGTCCATTTACTCTACCTGTCCTCCCTTCCATTTGAACTTGGATTTGTTTACCCTCTAGTTGCCACCTGCTTGAAAAGAAATCTTTCATTTCTACATTCGTTTCTTCCACTTTTTTTGGAGGCTCTTTCGTGTTAATTTCAATTGGCTTTACTGTTTCGATTGCATCATTTTTACTACGTTCTTTTTCTTTCAACGTCACAACAACAGATTGAATATCTTTCGCTGACTTTACTTCTTCTATATTTTCTGCTGCGACTATTTGTATTTCAGAGACAGCCATACCATACTTTTTCTCAAACTCTTTTCCTACTTCTTTTTTCATTTTGGTAGCCATCTCTTCTAAACTATATGCACGTGTTAGAGCTTGTATTTCTTTTTTCTTCGAATCTATTGAATTTTTTACAGATCCTTCTGCTACGTACTTTTCTTCATTAAAATTTGCAATTACTTCATTTACATCTGTCTGCAATAGTTTAAAAAGGGGTGTTAAAATTAATACGACTAACAAAAGACTTACAACGAATTTAACGTATTTTTGCAAATTCGAATTTGGAAGAATAAGATGAAGCATTGTCGCTAAGAGCAAAAAAACGATAATATTTCTGATCCACTCTGTAACAAATTGCATACTCTTCACCTCCTACCGCATCATAAGTGTAATATTCCCCGCAGCAATAATAATTGTAATACTTAAAAAGAACATAAATGATACGATAGCTAAGCAAGCAAATACGTAAATGATGCTTCTTCCAATAATGTCTAAACATTGAATAATTGCTCCGCCGCCAACCGGTTGTAATACTGCTGCTGCGAATTTATAAATAAATGCAATACAGAAAATTTGAATCGCAGGAAAAGCAACAATTAAGCATAAAATGACGAGCCCAATAATTCCGACTGTGTTTTTCAATAATCCTGATGCGCTAATAACAGTATCTGCCGCTTCCGTAAACATTCTTCCAACTACTGGAATGAAGTTTCCTGTTACAAATTTAGCAGTTTTCACAGCTATGCCATCAGCAACGGCTGTCGCTGTTCCTTGTACAGATAATACCCCTAAAAAAATGGTTAAGAAGATACCGATAATCCCAACGCTAACGTTTTGCAGAAGCTTGGACAATTTTGTAACTTTATATTGATCACTCATTGTACTTACAATACTTAATATCGTTGCCAGTAATAAAAGCGGTAGAACGATATAATTCATAAGAAGCCCGCTTGTATTCATTAAGAAAATGATAATCGGATGAAAGAAAGATACAGATACAACCCCGCCACCAGTCGCTATAAGCGCCAATAAAATTGGCAATAGCGCTAATATGAAATCTACCATTGTTTGTATCGTTTCTCTTGCATATGTCATAACGACATAAAAACTATTTAAAGCAAAAATAATAAGTACCATATATACAACAGCATCAGCAATTTTACTTACACTACTTTTTGAAAAAGCGGATTGCAGTGATTGCAACAATGCACTAAAGATTGTGAGCATAATGAGTGTGCCAAGCAGTTTTCCATTAGCTGCAAGCTCATGAAATAAATATTTTAATAACCCTATCATCCACTCTTTTAGAGAGAATTCTTTTTCTCCCTTTACAAACTCCATAAAACTCCCTTTTTGACTCTCTGGCAAATAGCCACCATATTTTGTAACAAGCCCGTCCCAAAATTGCTTCACATCTTCAATTCCGAGCTTATCCAATTGTTGATCAACGACGTTTGTTTCTACAGGAGAAGCTTGTACAACAACCGGTAAAGAAAAGAAAAGGAAGCAAGCAAATAGCAGCTTAGCTCCAAACCTCCTCAACATTCACTCCCCCTTATCCCGTCGGTAAAAATCCGAGAATAGTTTCAATTACAACCGTCAAAATAGGAATTGCCATAACGAGAATTAAGATTTTCCCAGCAAGTTCAATTTTCGAAGCGATGGCACCTTGACCAGCATCTTTTGTAATTTGAGCTCCAAACTCGGCAATATAAGCAATTCCAATAATTTTTAGTAACGTTTCCACGTAGACGTTGCTAACTTTCGCTTCACTCGCTACTCTCTCAATCATTTGTAAAATAGAATGAATTTGATCGATTAAAATAAGAAACATCACGCTACCTACGAACACAATAAATAAAGATGTAATACTAGATTTATGCTGGTTCAAAACAGCAGCTAAAAACGTAGCAACGAGGCCTAATCCGACAATTTGTATAATTTCGATTCGAACCGCCTCCTTTACTGGAAGAGAAAGACACTTTTAATCTTGTCGAATAGCGTATTAATTAAAAATGCAACATGAAATAAAATGACGACAAAACCGACAAGGATAACCCAATTTGCAATATCCTCACGCTTCAATTCTTTTAGTACAGTATGAATGAAAGCTAAAACAATGCCGATTCCGGCGATTTGAAATATTAATCCAACATCAATGGACATCGCCTTTCTCCCCCCTATAGCAGTAAAATTACAATAAGTAGCCCTGCTAGTACCCCTAAGCTCTTAATCATTTTTTCGTATTGCAGTTGTAAAGCTTTCGCTTCCTCTTCTTCTCTCTCCAAATGTGTAATACATAAGCGAATATGTTTTTGTTGTGATTCACGATCATGTTGCCCGAGCGTTTCACCAAATTGCTGCAGTATTTCATACTCGGTTTGTTGAAAAGCCGTCAACTTCCAATTCTCTTTCAAACTATCTATCCAAGCTTCCCTTACTGTTTGTTCTCCACTTTCTAGTTTTTTAGCGAAACTTTGAAATATCCAATTTAATGGCTTTGGCATTTGTTTAACTAATCGCTCGGCAGCCTCAGATAAAGGTGTGTGTCCATACATAATTTCTGCCTCTAATGATTGAAGTGCTGATTTTAATAACCTAAGTTGCCTCGGTCTCTCACTGTATCTTTTAGCGTACGAAAACCCGAAAAAGGTGCTGACCGCAACGATTAACACTGCACCAAATATTTTCACCATACGCCCTCAGCCTTTCTATTTGATAACACTGGTTTTCCATATTTATCTTTCACCTGCATAACCGTTCCTGGACCCCTCGCTTTTGACAACTCCACAAACCTATCAAATATACCAAGCTCTAGCACTGCCTTGAGCGATGGACGTCTCACAACATCCTCATAGGAAAATCCGTGTGCGCTTATAAAAAGCTGGACACCTGCATGCACTGCCTCCATAATTGCTTCACTATCTTCTTTACGGCCAATTTCATCTACGATCAAAATATCAGGACTCATAGAACGAATCATCATCATCATTCCTTCTGCCTTTGGACATGCGTCTAACACATCGACTCGGGTACCAAAATCATATTGCGGGATCCCTTTCACACAACCAGCAATTTCTGACCGTTCATCAACGATCCCCACTTTACAGGAAGGAATTTCCGAAGCACTTACCCCTTGACTCATGCAACGTGCTACATCTCTTAAGAGTGTCGTTTTTCCCGTTTGGGGAGGGCCAATTACCATCGTGTTTAACCACCTTTTTTCATACAAATATGGCAAAAGCGGTTCAGCAATCCCTATTTTTTGACGAGCAATACGAATATTAAAGGAAGAGACATCACGAATCATTTTCACTGCGCTTTTTTCTGTAATGACTTTTCCTGCTAACCCGATTCTATGCCCTCCGCGAAGCGTCACATACCCACGTTTTAATTCCTCTTCCATCGTATAAATTGAGAATTGACTTAACTTATTCAATAAGTAAATAGCATCCTCTGCAGTAGTGATATAGTCATAAAAAAACACCTTTCCGTGTGCAATACACTCTAGCGGCCTTCCAATTCGAACGCGAATTTCCTCTAAAGCATCGTATTGCTTACATTCTTCAATTAAGTACTTCATCGTTTTTGGTAAAACTTCTAATACCTCTTTCATCGGCTTCTCCCCACTATACTCGACTTACTATTTCAGTAATGCGATAAAAATACAGCAAATTCCAAGCGCTAGAAAAAAGAGCTTCAAGAAAGAAATTTCACTTGCTACACTCGCTATCCCAATTGTCATTGTTAAAATTAATACGGTAGGTCCAACAAACGCCAACATACCATTTATAAACAACGCTTTCTTCGCATCATTCACATAAAGCATAAGCAAAGCAGCAAATATCTCCGCACTACCTGAAAATAATCGAAGTGCCCCCATAACAAGCACGGATGTTTCCATTGCCGCTAGCCACTGTTTCATTCTTCCACCTTCTCCCGTAACAGTTACTAACTTCGTATTCTAAAAAAGAATATATTTGTACAACCATATGCAGAGGTTGTCTATTTCAGAAGTAAAAACATAATTTTTCTCTAAATTCCGAATTACAATCTGAATATTCATATTATTTCATGGTATATTATGGTATATTTAGTTTAAAAGAGGTTTAAACCATGCAGCACGTCACTTTATTACCACTAGATTTATGCTATACAAATGTGATTTTCGAGCTATCAAGTGATCCACATATAAAAAATGCATTGGGGATAACGGTAGAAAACATCGAAGACACGAAAACATTTCTTCTTTTCGCAATAGACGAAGAGCGTCAAAAGAAATCCTTATCGAGAATGATTGTGAATGAAGAAAATGAAATAATTGGCCTCACCACACTTAAACATATTAATAATGAGAAAAAGCAATCTCACATTGGTAGTTGGCTCGGCTATCCGTACTGGGGAAAAGGCTATAACGAGGCTGCTAAAAAAGAAATCTTTAAAATCGCCTTTTTAGACTTACAACTTTCCTACGTATTTGCTGGTGCTAAAACGAATAATATCCGCTCTTTAAAAGCACAAGAAAAACTACCTTATATTTCATTGCATGTGGAAAACAAGTTTCCAGACGAACACGCTGCACTAGAGAAAGAAGTAAAGTCACCTTGCTCTCTGCATGTCGTGTCACGTGAAAATTTTTTAAACTGGTTGAAATTACAGAATGAGGGGGAAAAATATGAAGGCATTGAAAGTTAGTTTAACCGTTGTAGTAGAATTAGCTCTTATTTATCTTTTTTCATTATTGGTCGGTTGGTCATTTATAGAGACCTTTTTCCTTGGTAGTTTAGCAATATTTGCAATTATGTGGTTAATTATTATGAGTAACCATAGAAATAACATTACAGATCACGCAATAAGTAAAACATTAACTGGCGTTGAGACTGGCGAAATAAAACCATTTCAAATTGTTTTGACTCCATCTATTATGGGTACTCTTTCACTTGTTTTAGTCAGTTTTATAATAACAGCTATTTACTATCTACCCTATTTCCTATAAAAAAAGCACTCGTGAATTATCACGAGTGCTTTTCTACTATGCACGAGAAACGTATTTACCTTCACCAGTGTTGATGATAAGCATTTCGCCTTCGTTAATGAAGATTGGTACTTGTACAACAAGACCAGTTTCTAATGTAGCTGGTTTTGTTACGTTAGAAGCAGTATCACCTTTAATACCAGGCTCTGTTTCTGTAACTTGTAATTCAACTGTGTTTGGAAGTTCAACACCAAGTACTTCGCCTTGGTAAGTCATGATTGCTACTTCCATGTTTTCTTTTAGGAATTTAAGCTCGCGCTCGATTTGTTTTTCACCAAGTTCGATTTGCTCATAAGTTCCGTTATCCATAAATACGTGAGCCTCACCGCTTGCGTATAAGTATTGCATACGACGGTTTTCGATGTGTGCTTTTTCTACTTTCTCACCTGCACGGAATGTTTTCTCTTGAACAGAACCTGTGCGAAGATTACGTAGTTTAGAACGAACGAATGCAGCACCTTTACCTGGCTTTACGTGTTGGAAATCAAGTACTTGCCAAAGGGCATTGTCCACTGAAATTGTTAAACCTGTACGAAAATCGTTTACTGAAATCATGTAAAAAAATCCTCCTGTGTATTACAAAATAATAAGTTCTTTTGGTGATTTCGTAATTACTTCATTACCTTCACTTGTCACAATGATATCATCTTCAATACGTACGCCGCCAATACCTGGAATATAAATACCTGGTTCTACTGTTACAGCCATACCTGGTTCAAGTACTGTATGAGAACGGAACGCTAAACCTGGTGCTTCATGGATTTCAAGACCTATTCCATGACCAGTAGAGTGTCCAAAGTATTCACCATATCCTTTTTCCGTTATGTAGTCACGCGTTAGCGCATCAGCCTCGCGACCTGTTAAACCAGCTTTAATACCGTTCACACCACGTAGTTGTGCTTCTAAAACGATATTATAAATTTCTTTTAATTTATCAGATGGTTCACCGACTGCAATCGTACGAGTAATATCAGAGCAATATCCTTTGTAATAAGCGCCGAAGTCTAATGTAACGAAATCTCCTGTTTCTATCACTTTTTCAGATGCCACGCCGTGCGGTAATGCCGAACGAAGACCTGAAGCAACGATAATATCAAACGAAGAAGATGTTGCTCCTTGTTTTCTCATGAAAAATTCAAGTTCATTTGACACTTCAATTTCAGATACTCCCGGGCGAATGAATGATAGAATATGCTCAAAGGCAGCATCTGCAATCTGTGCAGCTTCCTTTAATATCTTAATCTCTGAATCAGTCTTTATCAAGCGTAACTTTTCTACAAGTCCAGAAGTCGGGATAAATTCAGCATCAATCGCTTCCTTATGCACTGAATAAGAACTATATGTAAGAGTATCTTGCTCAAAACCAAGCTTTTGAATTCCAAGCTCTTTCACTTGCTTTGCCACTTCATCAATGATCAATCCTGCGTGCTGTACAACCTCATATCCAACCGCTTGTTTACTTGCCTGCTCGACGTAACGGAAATCTGTAATAAATTGAGCACGATCTTTTGAAATAAGAACAACGCCTGCTGTTCCTGTGAAGTTAGCCATATATCTACGACTATGTTCATTTGTTAACAAAATACCGTCAATACCAGCCTCATCAAATGCACTTCGTAATCTTTCAATTTTCTCCATTACTTTATGCCTCCCTCAATTTCTCCATTAATGCAAATAACGCTAACTTATAGCCATAAAAACCAAATCCTACAATTTGACCTGCACAAACAGCTGCCGTCACAGATTCATGACGGAACGATTCACGCTGATGAATGTTAGAAATATGTACTTCAATAACAGGAATCGAAATGCTCGCAATGGCATCACGAATCGCATAGCTATAATGCGTAAATGCTCCCGGATTTAAAATGATCCCTTCATATATATCTTCCGCTTCATGAATAATGTCGATAATGGCACCTTCATGATTCGATTGGAAACATTCTAACTCCACTCCCATTGTTTCTGCTTCTTGCTTCATATCTGCTTCAAGTGTCGTTAGCGTGCCCTTTCCATATACATTTACCTCACGAACACCGAGGCGATTTAGGTTAGGACCGTTTACGAGGAGTAACTTTTTCATATTCTTAAAACTCCTTAATATTAAATATCTATACAATATTTTAACATAGGAGTTACTTATTTGAATAGTTCGTCTTCTCTTACCCTTCTTGTTCTGCTTTATTGCTATTTACTGCGTAAGAAACAGAATATGCTATAAACACACCATACAATATAAAAATACATATTGTCGTCACAATTGTCTCTTTTGGTAAATGGAGCGCACTTTTAATAACAGGAGCCATTAAACCCATCCCCAAAAACAGTAGTGCCCACCAAAATAGCCCATAAATAATTCCCGCTATAATCCCTTCAAACTTTGCAAAAAATGCTTTATACAAAAAGGCAATCAAAATTGAAAGAAGTCCCATACACACTATTCCGAACACATTGCCCCATACACCCTCTTTCCAACTTCCAAACGCAAATGGTAAAAGGAAATAATTCGGGCCCGCCTCCGTGAATGAAAATATATGAAGGAAATACCATACCCCGCCCCAAAAGATTCCACCAAACAAACCAATCTGCACAAAATCCCTTGTTCCTAATTGTTCTTGACTCACATCGACACCTCCGCTCAATAGTATGCCCGAAACTATTTTGAAGCATGTTTAAATCCTGCGAAATTTGTCTATAAAAAGAATAAGAAATGTCCGACTCTCATAACATTTTCCCTTGTCATCTACTTGTATTTGCCGATAAAATAAAGGAAACTCGGTGATTGTCTTATTTCAAAACGACAGAACCCAGTATGACAATTGCCTCTTTTTCTACATAAGAGAGAAACAAATACAGGTTGGTGTTAACATGGCAGAAGAGTCAAAACAAATATATGGCGGGCAAGCGGTCATAGAAGGAGTTATGTTTGGCGGTAGAGAATATACTGTTACAGCGGTTCGTCGTAAAGATAAATCGATTGAATTTTATCGATTACCACGCGTTCGTAATAAAGTACTATCTACCCTAAAAAAAATTCCATTTTTACGAGGGATTGCCGCTATTGTGGATGCAAGTGCGAATGGAGCAAAGCATTTAAACTTCGCTTCAGAACGATTTGACGTCCACCCAGAAGATGATGAACAAATTGCAAATAAAAAAGAAGAACAATCAAAATTAACGATGGTATTAGGAGTTGCAGCTGTTGGCGTTTTATCTTTTATATTCGGTAAAGTCATTTTCACAGCAGTTCCTGCACTATTAGCTGAATTAACAAGACCGATTTTCCCGTCTCATACTGGGCAAATCATTGTCGAAAGTGTCATTAAGCTCATGCTATTATTGAGCTATATATACTTTATTTCTTTAACCCCACTTATTAAGCGGGTATTTCAGTATCACGGTGCAGAGCATAAGGTAATCAATGCTTACGAGAATAACCTTCCTCTGACTGTAGAAAACGTTCAAAAGCAAACTCGTCTCCATTATAGATGTGGCAGTAGCTTTATTATATTTACAGTCATTATTGGAATGTTCGTTTATTTCCTAGTCCCTACAGATCCTCTTTGGGCACGAGTTATAAACCGAATTTTATTAATTCCAGTTGTACTTGGTATTTCTTTTGAAGTATTACAATTTACAAATCGATTACGAGATATTCCCGTATTACGCGTACTTGGATATCCTGGATTATGGCTACAACTATTAACAACGAAAGAACCAACAGATGATCAAGTGGAAGTAGCAATTGCATCGTTTGAAGAATTATTACGTTTAGAGAACAAACAATAATTATTTAAAAATGGTGTTCAACTCCTTTCCTCATCGTTAATATACTAATTTTAATATACGTTTTTAGGAGGTGTCCCTTATGAACGGTCGTTCGTTTACTTTCGCTATATTTGTGCTTATTATCGGATTGGCAATATTCGGCCTTGTTTCATCTGTTATTACAAATCCCATGGGTGTATTAAGAAATATCGGGTACATGTTACTTGTTGTTGGTATCTTTTACTTGCTATACAAGATGTTTACAAATTCCAGTGGTTCTGCAAATTCACAAAGCTCATATAAGCGTGCGGCAAAACAATCGAACCGCAAACATGGGAAACAAAATGTAGCACCCCTAGGCAATTCTTTCTTTAAGTCAAATACTTCTAATGACAAAAGTAAAAAAGGGAATTCTTCCACTTTGAAACGAAAAAGAAAACAGTCTCATTTAACTGTCATTGAAGGCAAAAAAAGCAAAAAGAAAGACCGTGCTTCCTTTTAGGAAATACGGTCTTTTTTTATACTTTGAAGCACTTCTTTTAAACTTTTCTCTCTCATACTTTCAATTCGAAGATGATGATTTTCAAATGGTAAATTCCGTGTCACATCATTAGGTACCACAACGCACGTTAATCCCGCTGCAACTGCTGCTCTCAATCCATTTAATGAATCTTCAAATACAACAGCTTCAGACGGCTTAATTCCTAATTCTTCTATTGCAACTCGATAAAGAGCTGGATCTGGTTTTACCTTCTCAACATCTTCTCTCGTTTTAATTACTTCAAAATATTCTCGAATTTGTAGCTCTTCTAAAAAATGAATAACCCATTCTCTAGAAGAACTAGAAGCTAGTGCGATTTTTAATCCCATTTCTTTCGCTTCTTCTAAATATTCTTTTACCCCGTCACGAGCTTCTGGTATTCTCATTTTCTCTTTATGTAAAGTTGCCACTTTTTCTTTTAATGCACTTTTGTTAAACTTCTCTTTTAATTGATCATTTAAATATGTATAAAGTACCTCATCTGTTGTTCCAATGCATTTCGCAAATTCCTCTAAAGGTAGTTCCCCGCCGTATTCACGAACAGCATCTCTGAAAGAGTGAAACCATATCGTTTCTGTGTCCACAATTAATCCATCAAAATCAAAAATAATTGCTTTCATAATTCTCCCATCCTTTTCGAATTGAAATAAAAAAGGAAACGCCATACGTTCCCCTTAATTACTTTTCTCTTCATTTGCTCTTTGAACACCACGAAGTGTTTCCACTCGGACTGCATCTTGTTCAAAGTATTCCACTAAATCACCAATGCGATCAATTGCTTCCCAACTTAAATGATGTTCAATTCCTTCTACATCATTGTAAATTTTACTTTCATCCACACCGATAATACGCATAAATTGCTCTAGCAAGTCATGACGATATACGAGACGTTCTCCGATTTTTTTACCTTTTGTTGTTAATACAAGCCCTCTATATTTTTCATAAATTAGATATTCATCTTTGTCTAATTTTTGCACCATTTTTGTTACAGAGGATGGATGTACACTAAGCGCTTCAGCAATATCAGATACGCGGGCGTAACCCTTTTCATCAATCAACAAATAAATTTGTTCAATATAATCTTCCATACTAGGGGTAGGCATCGGTTTCCTCCATCCAAGTTCATTTTGCTTATTCCGTACGAAGCAATCAATAAAATGATACACCAGAAAGAATAACGTGACAAGTTGAAAACGAGCCTAAATATATAAAACAAAAAAGAATCTGTATTTGCATACAGACTCCCCTTAAGTAAAATATTGTATTTCTGCATTAGGAAAAAACTCATTTCTATAACCTCTTATCGTTTCTTTTAATACTGCTGCATCATCTTTTTTATATACATATTTTCCGATGGTTTCGGAAAACAATGCTGAATCAATTCAAACGTTAAATTTGGTATCGTCATATCTTTGTCGCTCAAATAGTTTACGGTATCCTTCTTCCCATTCTTCATGCATTTAAATTGGCGCAACTATAAAACCAAGTGGATATTCAAGTGCCTTTCGTTCAAAGTAAACGAGCTTTGACATAAACGGTCTCATATAATTTTCGCCCTCTCGTTAGTATGGGGGACATTAAAGTTTTCCACCCCAGTAACTTGCATTGCAAGTTACTTAATGTTATAATTTGGATACCAGCTACCTTGCAACGCAAGTTACCTGAATAAAAGGTGGTGAAATCATGCACAGCCAAATGTTAAAAGGCGTGCTCGAAGGGTGCATCCTATACATCATTTCACAAGAAGAAGTGTACGGATATGAACTGAGTACAAAATTAAATAAACACGGATTTACATTTGTAAGCGAAGGAAGCATATATCCATTATTGTTACGTATGCAAAAAGAAAAATTGATTGAAGGAACATTAAAAGCTTCCTCACTCGGTCCAAAGCGAAAATATTATCACGTAACCGATAAAGGATTAGAACAGCTTGAAGAATTTAAACAAAGCTGGGGGATGGTTTCAACTACGGTAAATAACTTATTACAGGGGGAGTGATAGGGATGAATGCACAAGACATGATTGAATTGAATAATAAAAAACGTGAGCTTCTAACTTCCGAAAACGAAATTGCTTATGGTGATATGCTAGTATATCTTCGGTTATCTAATGTACCCGAACATCAAGTAGAAGAACTTTTGTTAGAAATATTAGATCATCTTATCGAAGCACAAGTAGAAAATAAAAATGCTTATGACATTTTTGGTGATGACTTACAATCTTATTGTGATGAACTTATATCAGCTTTACCAACCCAAACAAAGTTAGAAAAAACTTCTTTAATTGGATTTTCTGTTAGCTTACTTCTTGCTATACAGTTTGGCATAAATGCAATTATTTCATTTTTTATGTTTCTCTTTGAAAAAAATAATACATTATCAAGTCCGCCTTTTAGCATCCTTGGAACTACTTTGTCTGTTTCAATAATTATACTAGGTATACTATTTATTTTATATTTATTAAAGCGTTACTCCTTTGATCAGAAAATGAATTGGAAAAGAAGAATTCTATTTGGATTCGCATTTGCTACTCCATTTTGTTCCGCTGTATTCTTAAATATTTATTTCCAAAAGCAACCTTATCTCATTTATCATCTAACCTTTTGGCAAAATGCTTTAATCGCTATCCTATTTTACGTTTTATATAAATTATTATATAAAACGTAAAATTTTTAACAGCCCTTCAAAAGGCTGTTTTTTCTTCTGTCTAATTTTACAAATTGAAAAATTTCATAAAGAAAATAAGAAAAATGCAAAATAATTAAAGTTAATTGTTGACGTGATGCTTTTATTATCGGTATCATAAATCTTCGTGAGCAATTATTTTTCGTTATACGATTTTTTTATTATTACTGAATTTTTGAGAGGAGAAATTAGATGTCAGTTAAGAAGAAAACGCAAGTACGCACCGGCAAAATGGTACGTGAACTAATGTTAGCAGACGAAGATGTAAATGCTTCGCTAATTATGGTATATAGTGAAAACGGTGTAAACGCAGAAATTAAAATCGAGGGCTTAACGCCGAAATGTAACGAAGAATTATTTTTGAGCGGAAACGTGGATTGGAACAAGAGTGTTATTTATAAAATTGTTGATTTCACTGGAAACGCTGAAGTTGGTAAAGTTACATTAACAGCGATGAACAAAAACAATGTTTCTCTAGAAATTGAACGCGTTATGTGGAGTAAAGAAAATAAAGAAGCTGCCGAGCAAGAAGAAACACAGGTAGAAGCAGCACCGAAAAAAGAAGTAGTTGTAGAAGCTCCAAAAGCAATTACGCCTGCTCCTAAGCCTGTTACGCGTGTGGAAACACCTGCTATGGCACCTAAGCCTACTCCGGTACCGACACCGAAGCCAGTAAGCGTAGAAGCAGCTGTAGAACTAGTTACTCCAGCGCCTGTGAAAAAAGCAGTCCCTACTCCAGTTACAAAGCAAGAGACAGCACCGGTTGCTCCTGCAAAACCGAAGCAGCCTGCTTTGACTGAAACAAATTCAAAACTACAAGAAAATTATGTTAAACTCGTGAAAAAGACAATTGAAGTTTGTCAAGATTACGAGCTTGGCATCGACATAGATGATTCTATTGAAAGCTTAAAAGAAGAACTACAAAGCCAAGGTATTAGCGTTACATTTGACAAAGAAATTATGGACGTTGTAAGTCGCCTTCGTTCTTTACAAGATAAAGGAATCAAAGTAGAAAAAGTACTTAATTTACTATAAAAAAATAAGAGGTGGCTATCGCCACCTCTTATTTTTTATAATTCCACTCATTACTTTCATACTTTTCTTTCGCTAACGTTTGAACGTCATGTAACTGTTCTTCTGTTAATTCATATGGAACAAGTTCTACATCCAATCCTTTTTCAAAGCCAACTTCAAACGCTTTAATTAACTGTTCTATCGTAAATGTACGGTCTGTTAATTCATTAATTGCTACTGCTTTAGAAGAGAACATACTCTTCATACGTTCCTTCACACGTTCATTTGGGAATAAAAATAGATCATATAGTTCATCTAAATCAATTTCTAATGGAATCGATCCATGCTGTAAAATAACACCTTTTTGACGTGTTTGAGCACTACCAGCAATTTTTCGTCCTTCCACTACAATTTCATACCAAGATGGTGCATCAAAACATACGCCTGAACGTGGATTTTTTAAATTTTCACGATCTGCTTCTGTTTTTGGAACTGCATAATATGCTTCTAACCCTAATGCCTTAAAACCATCTAATAAACCTTGCGAAATAACACGATACGCTTCTGTAACTGTTTTCGGCATATTCGGATGATCTTCAGACACAATAACACTATACGTTAGCTCTTTGTCATGTAGTACACCCCTGCCGCCTGTTTGACGACGAACGAATCCATATTTCTTTTCGTTAACTACATCCATATTAATATCTTTTTCAACACGTTGAAAATACCCAACTGTTAATGTTGGTACTTCCCATTCATAAAAACGAATTGTTGGTGGCATTTTCTTTTCACTTTGCCAATTTAATAAACATTCATCTAACGCCATATTAAATGCCGGTGAACATTGACCAGAGTTAATATAACACCATTTTTCTTTTCCCATCCTGCACCTCATATAACCAATTATTTTTCACATTCTCTAGTCTACCAAATTCGACAAAATTTGTGAAAGAATACGAAATTTCTTCTTATATGCAAATGAATCTGTTGCATAAATACATAAGGGCATTATAATATTGAAAGTAGGATAAGAAAAAAGGGAGCGATAGAATCGTGTCAACAACTTGGATTATTTTATTAGCCGTAATCGTAGCATTTATCGGCTACACTGTATGGATGTACTTCTATCAGAAAAAATTAATTAAAACTCTTACAGAAGAAGAATTTCGCGCTGGCTACCGTAAAGCACAGCTTATCGATATTCGTGAAGCAGACGAATATAACGCAGGGCATATTTTAGGTGCACGTAACATTCCGTTATCACAAATTCGCCTTCGCCATAAAGAACTTCGTCAAGATCAACCTGTTTACTTATATTGCCAAAGCGGATTCCGTACAGGTCGTGCAGCGCAATACTTAAAAAAACAAGGCTACAAAGATTTCTACCAATTACAAGGTGGATTTAAATCTTGGACAGGCAAAATTAAAAAGAAATAATAACATACAAAAAACTAGCTGAATAAATCAGCTAGTTTTTTCATTTCATCTTATTCGCAATGTATAATAAATTCTGCTTGATTACCTTTTCATCGTTCTCTTCTACATTCCGATACAGCAGTTGATATTCAATTCCTTTCTCTTTCCATATAAGCGTAGCAAATTCGTCACCACGTTCATAATCATCTTTATTTTTAAAATAAGCAGACGTTCCATTATTCAGTTTCATTTGTTCTTGAAATCGCTTCTCTTCCACAAGATCCGGAAAACTATAAGGAAAGTTCGCGACATTTAACTCAATATACTCATTTCTACCTGACTCCTTCTGTTTATATTTAATCGTTAAGACAGTGTTCTTTTTCCCAAGCGTTCTTACTTCCCCCTTCACATCACTTGTAATGTCGTACGGTAAAAACGTTGGAACTTTAAACTTCACCGGAAAATATTTTGGAAGTTCCTTTAGCGGAATAGGATCCGTAACACAATCCATAGCTCCTCCTGTTGTTCCCACAAAGTGTTTTTCTTCTTGCATCGTTTGCTGAAACGAACACGAACTAAGCATGAAACTAGAAAACACGAAACAAATGATTCTTTTTTTCAATTTGTTTCCGCCCTTTCATACCGCTCTCTTAACGAACGAAGCGTTGATATTCTCTTCATATTCGCTTTGTCACCAAACTCCACCTTTGAAAACTTTCCACGTTATTCTCACACATTTTGACAACACTTTTTGCAAACAAAAAAGACCCCTATCATTCTTACGCCCAAGTGAAAAGGTTACGCGAATAAAAAGAAGTCTTATTAATACCATAGTTTGTGAAAAGCTTTTCAGGTCAAGATTTTTTCTTTCTTATTATTTTCCCTTTATAATAAGGGAAAGAGGTGATACATATGGCCAATATAAAACAAATTGCTAAAACTGCTGGTGTATCGATATCAACTGTTTCTCGTGTCCTGAATAATCACCCTTACGTAAAAGAAGAAAAGCGTAAGCGTGTTCTAGATGCTGTTGAAGAATTAAACTACGCAAAAAATATAAATGCTGTCCATTTAATAAGAGGGAAAACATATACAATTGGCGTTATGCTTCCTTTCATTAACCTCCCCTACTTCAGTACGATTATTGAAGGAATCGGAAACGAAGCGTTAGCTGCCGGATATCACATTAATTTATGTCAAACGAATTACGATAGCATTGAAGAAATTCGTGTTCTTGAAATGATGAAAATGAAACAATTTGATGGGATGATTATTTGCTCCCGAACGAGCTCTTGGGAACAAATCGAACCTTTTGCAAAATTTGCCCCTATTATTTCATGTGAAAAAATGAAGCATCCCCTCATTTCATCCATCTACGTAGATCATTATGAAGGTTTCCGTCTCGGTACTGCCTATTTACTAAGTAGAGGCCATGAAAAAATTGGAATTTGTTTAGCAAGAAAAACAAGTGTAAATTCCATGGAGCGCGAAAAAGCGTTCGCCGATACACTTCGTAACGAAGGGAAAACGTTGCATCCTGAATGGATTTTCCACCAATGCTATACAATGCAGGACGGAGCACAAATACTCCATCATATTTTAAATATGAAAAATCGTCCAACTGCTATTTTCACAGCGAACGATCAAGTTGCAGCTGGTTTATTAACAGAGGCTCGAAAACATGGTATTCGAGTACCTGAAGACCTTGCTATCCTTGGATTTGATAATCATGAAATTTCAAAGGCATTAGAAATTTCCACAATTGAACATCCCGGTCTCGCAATGGGCTCACATGCTTTTTCTTTATTCCATAAGCAGATCCAAAGCGAGCAAATTGTCGGCAGTGCAAAAGAACTTTCATTCCATTTAATTGAGCGAGAGACTGTCTAAAAAGAGCGTTACCTATAATGCTCTTTTTCAGCTCTTCACCTATTGACATTATATTTTTCATCTCATATAATGAACCTAACGAACGGTAGGTAGGGGATGAAAATGACAGCAAACCGCATTAAAGCTGTAGCACTTTCTCATTTCGCACGCTACGGCTATGAAGGAACTTCATTGGCAAATATTGCTCAAGAAGTTGGGATTAAAAAACCATCGATTTACGCACACTTTAAAGGAAAAGAAGAGCTATATTTCATATGCTTAGAATCTGCTCTTCAAAAAGATTTGCAGAGCTTCACAGGCGATATCGAAAGCTTTTCCAATTCGTCCACTGAAGAATTGCTTTTAAAATTATTAAAAGGGTATGCAAAACGATTTGGTGAAAGTGAAGAATCAATGTTTTGGTTACGAACTTCTTATTTTCCGCCTGATGCATTTCGCGAACAAATTATTAATAAAGCAAATGTACACATTGAAAACGTCGGAAAACTTTTATTCCCTGTATTTAAAAGAGCAAGCGAACAAGATGAGCTGCATAACATTGAAGTAAAAGACGCCTTAGAGGCTTTTCTATGCTTACTCGACGGTCTTATGGTTGAACTATTATACGCAGGTTTAAATCGTTTTGAGACACGTTTAGACGCTTCTTGGAAAGTATTTTGGCGCGGACTTTCAAACTGACGGATTGCCCTTTGCAATGCGTCGTTTTTAAGCCCTTTACCTAACGACTGGTAGGAAGGAGAAATGACATATGGCATGGATTTATGTAATCATCGCTGGTATTATTGAAATCTTTTGGGTGATTGGACTAAAAAAAGCAGAGGCACCACTTGAATGGGCTGGTGTTGCTCTATTAATTACAATTAGTTTCGTCTTATTATTTAGAGCTTATAAAGATTTACCTGTCGGCACTGTATACGCAGTCTTTACAGGAATCGGAGCTGGTGGAATCGTTCTTACAGAGATTTTCATCTTCGGAGAACCTTTCTCTATCGTAAAAGTTTTATTAATCGGTTTAATCTTCTTCGGAGTAATTGGTTTAAAACGAGTAACAGAAGAAAAAGAAGCGAAGGAGGCCGCATAAAATGGCTTGGGTATTTTTAATTCTAGCTGGTATTTGTGAAATTATTGGTGTACTCTTTATGAAAGTAGCCACTGAAAAGAAAGGCTGGGCACCAAAAGTTATTTTAATCGCTAACTTCGGCGTAAGCTTCTTCTTCTTATCTCTTGCGATGAACACATTACCGATGGGAACTGCTTACGCAATTTGGACTGGAATCGGAACTGCTGGAAGTGCACTTCTAGGCATTCTCATTTTCCGAGAATCAGCGGATTGGCGTCGTCTTGCTTTCTTAAGCTGCATTTTATGCGGCGCTGTTGGCTTAAAACTATTAAGCTAACGTGAGGTGAATGTCATGTGGAAAGAACAAGGAAAGAAAATATTAGCATGGATCACACTTTGTATCGTCATTCTATTACAAATAAGTTTTCATATAATAGAATCATTGTTTCATAAAGTATTATCCATTCTCACATTCCTTCCTAACATGACACTTGAAATTATATCGATTGTTTGGTCCATTATCGCCTCCATTGCAATCGTCATTATATGGAGTATCGCCAAACTATGGAATAAGTTATTTAAAAAGGACAGTACTTCTGAAAAAGAGTAACTGTCCTTTTTTATATTCATTCAGACTTTCTGTAGAAGTTAGATGTGATAAGACAAAACAGACCAATTATAACAATACTTATACCAATTCCTTTATGCAAATTAGGAAACGGTGATGGTATGTCTGAATAAAAATTTGATGACAAAAGACCTATTGACAAAAATAATACTCCTATTTCAAATAACAATTTTCGTTTCCCCATTGTTCCCCCTCCAATTTTTTTCATACATTCCTTTCTTTTGGACATACTACCCAAAAAAAGGAGTGGATAATATGCAAAATTCTATACATAAGCAAATCCTATTTTTATTTTTCCTATTTCTTATTCTCATCATCGTTTTCAGCTTTATATTACATACTCCGAAAGATGTGCCAAATAGCGTTTCTTTTTATAAACTACTGCTCTCGTATTGTCGTTATTGAAGAAGGTGCCTTTTTGAAATTTCCCCAAGAAAAAAAGACCAACATTTTCCTGTTGGTCTTTCGTATATGTATCACTTTTCAAAGCGATCTAACATCTCGTCTCTCATTCCGAAACTTACTACTGCAATTCCTATATACATAAACAGAAGGAATGCCGGATGAACTGTGTTGTACCAGCTGCTGTCAACGATTAAGTAAATCGTTAATGCCACAACAAGAACAAACGCTAAGATAAACATATAAAAGTGTCTTGTACTACCCATGATAAACTCCTCTCTTCTCACTTCACCATTCAACAGTTTATTTTATCGAATAATTCGATATGACTCAAGGTTAACTTTCTGTTATGTAATCAAGTTCCACCTTTACAATGTCCTCACATGCTATTGAAATGATTGTTCCTCGTTTATCAATGGCCGTCACTTCTCTATTATCCATTACACGATTTGCTACTCTTTCTAACACTTTTCCCTGGTCTCGATAGCAAAATTCTTTTACATCTTTAATTGTTTCTCCATTTTCTAAATGGTATACCATTCTATAACATCGATATCCCACACTTTCACCCCCGTCTTGTTCGTTTTTTCACATATACATAAAAATGAGTAATCTTTGCCTCATCACATCTTCTTAATTTCAATAAAATTCTAACAAAAATAAATACTTTTATCAAACCGACTTTTTCAACAAAACTACCTATAAAACTACACCTTTACACCATTAGGAAACAAAAAACATATTTTTTTAACATTTTCTTCACTATTTCTGCATAAAGTGAAACTTTAATCAGTGGGGATTTTTGTTCATCCCCACTGATTATTAGTTGAACCAATCGGGCATTTACGGACAGTTTATCTCCCACCTGTCTTCTTTGCACCAGCTAAGTTTTAAGTTGAGAGTTTACTGTCCGTTAATGCGGGACAAATTATCCATACAAAAAAAGAACCCGCCTCAGCGAGTTCTTCTTTTGTTATTTTAATCAAACTTGTACAGGAGCTGGCTTCGCATAACGTAAAACTGGTTTACGTGCAGCCATCGTTTCGTCTAAACGTTTAATGACTGTCGTATGCGGTGCTTCTTGTACAACTTCTGGATTTTCTTCTACTTCTTTAGCGATTTGAATCATCTTATCAATGAAACCATCTAATGTTTCTTTTGATTCTGTTTCTGTCGGCTCAATCATAATACATTCTTCCACATTTAATGGGAAGTAAATTGTTGGTGGATGATAACCGAAATCAAGCAGACGTTTTGCAATATCTAATGTACGTACACCAAGTTTCTTTTGACGACGACCTGATAATACAAATTCATGTTTACAATGTCTATCGAATGGAAGATCGTAGAATGGCGCTAATCTTCTCATCATATAGTTCGCATTTAATACCGCATACTCAGTTACTGCACGCAATCCATCTGGACCCATAGAGCGAATATACGTGTATGCACGAACGTTAATTCCGAAGTTACCATAGAATGGTTTCACACGACCAATTGCTTCTGGACGGTCGTAGTTGAAGTGATAACCATTTTCCGTTTTCTCTAAAATTGGTTTTGGTAAGTACGGAATTAAATCAGCTTTCACACCTACTGGACCAGAACCTGGGCCACCACCGCCGTGAGGACCTGTAAATGTTTTATGAAGGTTTAAATGCACAACGTCAAATCCCATATCTCCTGGGCGTGCTTGGCTTAATACCGCATTTAAGTTTGCACCATCATAGTATAATTTACCGCCTGCATTATGGACGATTTCTGCCATTTCTAAAATATTTTCTTCGAATAGACCTAATGTATTAGGATTTGTTAACATAAGTGCTGCTGTTTCTTCGTTTACAACACGTTTTAAGTCTTCTAAGTCAACAAGGCCATTTTCATTTGATTTTACTGTAATTGTTTCAAAACCAGCTACAGTTGCAGATGCTGGGTTCGTTCCGTGAGCAGAGTCAGGCACAATTACTTTCGTACGGTTAAAGTCACCATTCGCTTCATGGTATGCACGAATTAACATTAAACCTGTCCATTCTCCGTGTGCACCAGCTGCTGGTTGTAAAGTAACAGTATCCATACCTGTAATTTCAATTAAATGCTCTTGTAAGTCGTACATTAATTCCATTGCACCTTGTACTGTCTTTTCATCTTGCAACGGATGAATATTTGCAAATCCTGCGAAACGAGCTACACTCTCATTAATTTTCGGATTATATTTCATCGTACAAGATCCAAGTGGATAGAATCCAGAATCCACACCGTGGTTACGGTTTGAAAGTGCTGTATAGTGGCGCATAATATCAAGTTCAGATACTTCTGGTAGCTCTGCATCTTCTACTCGAATATAATCGCTCTCAAACACATCTTCTAGTTTCACTTCTTCTACATCTAATTTGGGTAAGCTATATCCTATGCGTCCTTCTTTACTCACTTCAAAGATAAGTGCTTGGTCTTGGTTCTTCATTGGATAGCCCCCATTTCGTTTACAAGTGTGTCAATTTCCTCTTTTGTACGAAGCTCAGTTACTGCTACAAGCATATGGTTTTCATGCTCTTTATAATCACGGCCTAGATCGTAACCGCCGATAATATTCTTTTGTAATAATGCATCGTTTACTTCTTTCACTGGACGTTTGCAATCTACAACAAACTCATTGAAGAATGGTCCAGCAAATGTTACTGTGAAGCCTTTCGCTTCAAATTGACGTTTTGCATATTGTGCTTTAGAAATGTTTTGACGTGCCATTTCTTTCACACCTTGTTTGCCAAGTGCCGTCATTGCAACAGAAGCTGCTAATGCATTTAACGCTTGGTTTGAACAAATGTTAGATGTCGCTTTATCACGACGAATATGCTGTTCACGTGCTTGTAACGTTAATACAAATCCACGTTTACCATCTGAATCTACAGTTTGTCCAACAAGACGTCCTGGAATTTTACGCATAAATGCTTTCGTTGTTGCAAAGTAACCACAGTGCGGTCCACCAAACTGCGTTGGAATACCGAATGGTTGTGCATCACCGATTACAATATCAGCACCAAATTTCCCTGGTGGTGTTAATGCGCCTAATGATAATGGATTTGAAGAAACGATAAATAATGATTTTTGTTGATGAACGATTTTTTCAATATCAGCTAATTTTTCAACTTGTCCGAAGAAGTTTGGATATTGAACGATTACACAAGCAACTGTATCATCTACTTCACTTTGTAATACGTCTAAATCTGTTACACCATCTTTATGATTAATTTCAACAACTTCAAGATTTTGTCCTTTTGCATACGTTTCAAGTACTGCTCTTGATTCTGGATGAACCGCGCTAGATACAAGAATTTTCTTTTTGCGAGTATGGCCAGCTGCTAACATTGCCGCTTCAGCTAAAGCTGTCCCCCCGTCATACATAGAAGAGTTTGCTACATCCATTCCTGTTAATTCACAAATCATTGTTTGGAATTCAAAGATTGCTTGTAATTCCCCTTGTGAAATTTCCGGTTGGTATGGTGTGTAAGCTGTATAAAATTCTGAGCGAGAAATAACATGATCTACAATTACTGGAGCATAATGATCGTATACGCCTGCTCCTAAGAAAGAAGCGTATTCTTTTAAGTTAGCATTTTTACTAGCCATTTGAGATAGCTCTTTTAAAAGCTCTGGCTCTGATTTTGCTTCTTTAATTTTTAAATCCCCTTTAAAACGAACACTCTCTGGAATATCAGAGAATAATTCATCGATCGTTTGAACGCCGATCGTTTGTAACATTTCTTTTTTGTCTTCTTCTGTCATTGGAAGATAACGATGCAACATGAAATCTACCCCTCTCCCCGTTACTTTGAACGTTTGTAAAATGGTGTTGGAACAACTACTGCTTTGACGCGTTTATTACGAATTTCAATTTCTACTTCTGTATCAACTGCTGCGTATTTTACATCAATTAGTGCTAAACCAATGCTTTTCTTTAACGTTGGAGATTGTGTACCACTCGTTACTTCCCCAATTTTTTCTTCACCAATAAATACAGGGTAATGCGTACGAGGAATTCCACGTTCGATTACTTCGATGCCGACTAATTTACGAGGCGCACCGTTTTCTTTTTGCTCTTTTAACGTTGCTTTTCCAAAGAAGTCTGCTTCTTTATTTGTTTTTACCGCAAAGCCAATTCCAGCCTCAATCGGTGTAATATCTTTTGATAATTCTTGTCCATAAAGTGGTAATGTTGCTTCGAATCGAAGTGTATCACGAGCACCTAAACCACATGCTTTTAAGCCCTCTTCTGCTCCAACTTCAAGAAGTTTCTCCCAAAGTTTTGCAGCATCTTCACTCTTACAGTAAATTTCGAATCCATCTTCACCTGTGTAACCTGTACGAGATACAAGTGCTGGAATTCCATCTACAAGAATATCGTTTTTAAATTTAAAGAACTTAATTTCTTTCAAATCTTCTGACACAACTTTTTGTAAAATGCCTTCTGCTTTTGGTCCTTGAATTGCAAGCTGTGCAACTTCACTAGAAACATTGACTACTGTCGCATCGCCAATTACATGACTTGCTAACCATTCGTAATCTTTCTCGATATTTGATGCATTGATTACTAATAAATAGTCTTCTTCACCACGTTTGTAGATTAATAAATCATCTACTGTACCACCATTTTCGTAGCACATAGCTGTATATTGTGCGCCCCCTACCTTTAAGGTAGATACGTCATTTGTAACAACACGTTGTAAAAATGCTAAACTATCTACACCTTTTACTTCAACTTCTCCCATATGAGACACATCGAACAAACCTGCAGCTGTACGTACAGCTTCGTGTTCTTCTTTAATGCTTGAAAATTGAACTGGTAATTCCCAACCACCGAAGTCGATTGTTTTTCCACCATACTTCGCGTATACATCAAATAACGGTGTACGTTGTAATGTAATCATGCTCTCTCCCCCTTATGCTTTGACAAATCAATAAAAGTTGCTTCCCTTTTCTAAACATTTTCATTCTGAAAAGATAGGATATACGGAATCTCATTATATTTTTTTATGAAAGCGTAAATAAAAAATCACTTTCTTGGATAAAATACGAAAGATTCCACACATTTCACACCATTATCCTAACATCATTCGCTATATTTCATCAATATTCTAGCATAAAAAATAATTTAGAATTTTTTATGTTAAAACACAATAAATACAGCTTTTGAGATTTAATACTTTATTATTGTCTATCATATAGCCTTTAATAACGATAATTATGCCTTCTTTTAAGGCAAATCATCATACATTAAAAAATAATTACTTTAGTTTATAAAAGGTGGGAGAGTTGTAATGAATGTCGATATTTCCGTAGATCGGACATGGCAAAACAATTTTTTAAATAGAATTGACGAAGATGGTCCTTGGACAAACTGGGATTTATATCACTTAGCTTATGAAACAGAAAAATCGTTACTTGTTCCTACTTTTGATGGACTACAAGCACCGAAACATTTATCCCATTTCACACCGCTTCCGCATCAATTAGAAGTCGCTCAAAATGTGATTGAACAAATGAACGGTAAAGCGATTCTAGCAGATGAAGTAGGCCTTGGAAAAACAATCGAAGCTGGACTTATTTTGAAAGAATACATGGTCCGCGGGCTTGTGAAAAAGGTACTTATACTTGTCCCAGCTTCTCTCGTATCACAATGGGCATACGAACTGAATACAAAGTTTTTCATTCCCGCTGTAGCACAAAAGAAAAGCTACTCATGGGAACAAGCTGACGTAATCGTATCATCAATTGATACTGCGAAACGTTCACCACATCGCGATATCGTGTTGAACTTGGAATATGACCTTATTATTATCGATGAAGCACATAAACTGAAAAATAATAAAACAAAAAACTATGAATTTGCACAACGATTAAAAAAGAAGTTTTGTTTATTACTAACCGCTACTCCTGTTCAAAATAAGATTGATGAAATTTTTAACCTTGTTTCTTTATTAAAACCAGGACATTTAGGCAATCAATCCAACTTTGAAGAATATTACGCTTCCAAAAATCGCTCAGCCGAATCAGATGAAGACTTAAAAGCTCTCATTAATAAAGTAATGGTGCGAAATAGACGACATAATACCGGTATCGATTGGCCGAAGAGACATGTACGTACAATTTTTGTTGAGTTTAATGAACAAGAACAAGCTCTATATAATGATATCGAAAATTGGCGAGGACAAGACGCCTTCACATCTGCTTTCTCATCGTTAACTTTAAAACGGGAAGCGTGTAGTAGTCGTGAGGCTGTTTACTATTCATTGAAAAAGCATGTAGAAAAAAAACAGAAAGAAAACGAACATTATATAAAAGATCCACATATCGATGTGCTAATGGACAAAATTAATCATATTCCTTTCAACTCAAAAGCAAATAAAGCTCTTGAGCTTATAAAAGAAATTGACGATAAAGTCGTTATCTTCACAGAATATCGAGCGTCACAAATGTACTTACAATGGTTTTTACAACAACACGGTATTTCTTCCGTTCCATTCCGCGGCGGGTTTAAACGCGGGAAGAAAGATTGGATGAAGGAGCTTTTCCAAAACCACGCACAAGTATTAATTGCAACTGAAGCTGGTGGTGAAGGGATTAACTTACAGTTTTGTAGCCATATGATCAATTATGATTTGCCATGGAATCCAATGCGTCTTGAGCAAAGAATCGGACGTATTCACCGTCTCGGTCAAAAAAATGATGTTCATATTTATAACTTAGCTACAAAGCATACTGTTGAAGAACATATTCTGAAACTGTTATATGAAAAAATCAACTTATTCGAGCGTGTTATTGGTGAACTCGATGAAATTTTAACGAGAATTAATATGAAAAACATCGACGCGCACATTCAAGAAATTTTCGCGCAATCAAAGAGCGAAGGTGAAATTAGAATTAAGATGGAAAACTTAACATCTATTATCGACTTTGCGAAACGAAATGAAGCTGAGGTGCAAGGCTATGCAGCAACATGAAATTCATAATTACTTATACAATTTCTTTGAGGCGAATAACTGTGAAATTTTAGAACGTTCTCCTCATTTATTAGATGTACAGTTAACAATTGAGATGGATAAATTATTAATGAATCGCCCTTTTTATTGGCACTATCTTGAGAAAACAGGAGGCGTACCGAATCCGATGCGCCTTACTCTTATTACAAATCCAGAAAATGAAGAAAATGATGGTGAGCTTATTCACTACGGTTCACCACGTCTACATCAAATTTTCCAAACGACAAAAGAATTAGGCTCATACATACGTTTATATGAGGATGTAAGACATAATGGGTCAACACATACACCGCTCCACCCTTGGCTCGGTATTAATATAAAAGTTTCCTATCAATGTGATCGAAAAAAAGACATCCTTCACTCGATTGGTATTCATCTCATTTCTGGAACAATGATGGCAAACTTTCATGAAACATTAACAAACATTAAACTTACACCAAAAATACCTGATTTTTGTTTTACGCTCTCGCCCATCATTAAACCTCAAAGTGGTTTACAACGCATAGAAGACGCTTTAAAAAATATAATTGCAGAAGATGACCATACGTGGGCAAAAGAAGCAAGAGTGCGTTGGAATCATGATTTAGACCTTTTAAACCGTTTTTATGAAGAAAGTGACGAACTTCCTGAGAGCTATGAAATTGAAAAACAAGCTCTGCAAGAACAGTATGAACCACGTATTACAGTGCAAATTATTAACGGTGGACTCTTTTATGTTACCGCGAATCATTTTCTATCGAAATAAAGCTCCTTCTGCTTTAGAAGGAGCTTTATTTCGAGTTATTCTCTATCCTCATTACGCTCTTGTTGTTTTTGCTTTGCCATGCGTTTTTGATACGCACGATCCTTCGCGCTCACATGATTTGCATCAGTTGGAAGATTTTCTTTCGAACGTCCAATTCCATTGCTCATCTTTCCCACTCCTTTTTACGTTTTTCAGAATACATGTTTATTTTCAGCTAGAGTTACAATCCTTATACAAAAAAATAAGAGCAGCCATTGGCCACTCTTACTCGCTCACATATTTTTGAAACATATCATGGATGCCTTTATTTACTAGGTTCGAGATCTGCTCGTCAGATTTATTCGGATAACGATCACGCAATCTGATAGATGCCTTCACCATTAAATTTTCTAATACAGAACGGCCACCTTCTCCATAAATAATTTCAGCATATTTAACAAGCCTTCCATCCTCTACTGTTGCTGGATTATGATTGAAGAAAAATTTACTCATTGTCTCCACCTCTCTATTTTGATAACGTTTACATTTATATAGATTATTTATGTTA
>NZ_JBNLYC010000010.1:0-73979 GCF_050172015.1 Bacillus sp. GMa5/1
TAACGATAAAATATTTTAAATGTTAGAAGTGTTGAGTTTTATAAATAAACTGTACAGACACAAACAACCTCACGCCCACATACACATAATAAAGACCACTATTTTGGCGGAGGTGAAAGGTTTGAGTCTATTCGCCGCAATTGGATATATGGTTCGAGAAGTGTTTGTCTTTGTTTCTTATGTGAAGAACAATGCGTTCCCGCAGCCGTTATCATCAGATGATGAGAGAAAGTACTTAGAGTTAATGGAGCAAGGTGATGCTCAAGCGAGAAATCTTTTAATTGAACATAATTTACGGCTTGTAGCTCATATCGTTAAAAAATTTGAGAACACAGGAGAAGATGCAGAAGATTTAATTTCAATTGGTACGATCGGGCTCATTAAAGCGATCGAGAGCTATTCTGCAGGAAAGGGAACGAAGCTTGCGACGTATGCAGCACGCTGTATTGAAAATGAAATTTTGATGCATTTACGTGTACTAAAGAAAACGAAAAAAGATGTTTCACTTCATGATCCGATCGGGCAAGATAAAGAGGGCAATGAAATATCGCTTATTGATATATTAAAATCAGAGTCTGAAGATGTAATTGATATGATTCAGCTTAGTATGGAGTTAGAAAAAATTAAAGAGTATATCGATATTTTAGACGAAAGAGAAAAAGAAGTGATTGTGAAACGTTTTGGACTTGGGCTAGATAAGGAGAAAACACAGCGGGAAATCGCTAAGGCGCTTGGTATTTCTAGAAGCTACGTATCACGGATTGAAAAGCGTGCTTTAATGAAAATGTTCCACGAGTTTGTAAGGGCAGAGAAAGAGAAAAAAGCGAAAGAGTAAAGTGTATTAGAAGCAGCCATATTTAAAATGGGCTGCTTTTCTTATTGTAAATAAGAAAAGAAAACGCGTTATGCTAAGAAGAAATACATGTTCACTGTTGAAAATGACGGATTCTATCTGTAATATTAGAAGGTGCTAAATAATTTAAGAATAATACCATACTTAGTTTTCTGTATATATAATAAGGCTGCTTTATATGATATGTGGGAATAAGAACCAATTTTACATATGATATAGAAAGAAAAGAAGGGAAAACTAAAGTTATAGACTGATTAGGGGGTTTCGCAATTTGCGACGTACATTATATCGACTTATGATAGAACTTACAAATGGTCGCTTTACTTCTTATATATTACGTAAATTTGCACAATCTCGTTTGAGCTCTATCATTATTCCATCGTACGCGAAAGTTTTTCAAATTAATCAAGATGAGATGGAAAAGGGTTTGAAGGAATATAGAACATTGCATGAATTATTTACGCGTAAGCTAAAAGAAGAAAAGCGTAGTATTGATACAGATGCATCGAGTATCGTTAGTCCTGTTGATGGTGTTTTTGCAGATCATGGTCCTATTGAGGATACAAAAACATTTGATATTAAAGGAAAGCGCTATTCAATCGTGGATATGCTAGGTAATGAAGAACGTGCAACGCGATATGCAGGCGGTACATATATGGTAATTTATTTGAGTCCAAGTCATTATCATCGCATTCATAGTCCGCTTTCTGGTTCTGTGACTGAAAGATTTGTACTCGGTAGAAAATCATATCCGGTAAATGCAGCTGGTATGGAATACGGGAAAGAACCACTGTCAAAAAATTATCGTTCTGTTACAGAAGTAAGCAGTGATGGCGAGCATATGGCTCTTGTAAAAGTAGGTGCTATGTTTGTTAATAGTATTGAGCTTTTGCATGAGAGAGACACTGTTCAAAAAGGTGAAGAAATGGCATACTTTACATTTGGTTCAACAGTTGTGTTATTGTTTGAAAAAGATATGATAGAAGTAGTGCAGGAATTAAAGAGTGGACAAGAGCTTCGTCTTGGTGAAAAAATAGCTACTCGCTTAGCTCATAAATAAAGAAAAGCTTTTATAACCGTAAGTAAGAGTTATGGGCAAAGATACTTAATGATGAAATCCCCTAGATGGGAGTACTTGTTTATTCGAGAGCCATCGTAGGATGGCTCTTTTTACAGGGCATCTAATAATTTATCCTTTAACTGTTTGATTGGTAAGGGCTGATTAAACTTTCACTTTATATGTAATCAAGATGATTTGACAAGCTTGTCCTCTAATGAGCGTCTAATGATTTCTTGTTTTATAAGTAAAATGAAGTCGGGATTTAATTTTAGTTCTTTTGCTTTATAATAAGACTCAGTGAGTAACTCAGTGGATAACTGTTCCATATGTTTTGTTTTCAAGGTGAGTCACCTCCTAATAATATAAGGATTGATTCGTTGATGCATTTAATGTACCAAAAAAATATGACAGTCACAAACGAGTGGTTATCCACATACCTAGGTGGATAAAGTGTGTATAGTTTGTTAGTAAATTCCAAATTAACTGCAAAATTAATGTGGAAAATGTGTACAATTTTATCCACAGGTTATATATCGAAAAATGTTGTCGAAAAATTTTATGAAAAATCCTCAAAGAGGTGAAAGAAATTGAAACTATTTTTACCAAATGAATATGTGAAAAATGTATATCATGTTCAACCAGAAGATTTAAAAAAACGTGGGATTAAAGGCGTTATTACTGACTTAGATAACACTTTAATTGAATGGGATCGTCCCAATGCAACGCCGCAACTTGAAAAATGGTTCTTGGAAATGAAAGAGCAAGGCATTCAAGTAACGGTTGTTTCAAATAATAATGAGCAACGTGTGAAAGATTTTGCTGATCCATTAGGTATTCCATTTATTCATAGTGCACGTAAACCATTTGTTCGCGCATTTAAGCGTGCGATACAAGAGATGCGTTTGCAGCCAGATGAAGTTGTAGTAATTGGAGATCAGTTACTGACTGACGTGCTTGGTGGAAACCGAGTAGGCCTTCATACAATTTTAGTTGTACCGGTAGCACAAACGGACGGATTAGTAACGCGCTTTAATCGAAAAATTGAACGAAGAATTATGAAAAATATGAAGAAAAAAGGTTTAATTAACTGGGAGGAATAAAGTTTGACTGAAACAATTAAATGTATTGGTTGCGGTGTAGAAATTCAAACAGAAAATAAAAACGAAGTGGGGTATGCTCCTGCCTCATCTTTAGAAAAAGAACAAGTCATTTGTCAACGTTGTTTTCGCTTGAAGCATTACAATGAAATTCAAGATGTATCGTTAACAGATGATGACTTCCTACGCATTTTAAATGGAATTGGAAAATCAGATGCATTAGTAGTCAAAATTGTAGATATTTTTGATTTTAATGGTAGCTGGTTACCTGGCTTACATCGTTTCGTAGGGAATAATAAAGTATTACTTGTGGGAAATAAAGCTGATTTAATTCCAAAGTCAGTAAAACATGATAAAGTAAAACATTGGATGCGCTATAGTGCAAAGCAGCTAGGATTAAAACCAGAAGATGTCTTTTTAATTAGTGCCGCGAAGGGACAAGGAATTGCTGAACTAGCAGATGCTATTGAGTATTATCGCGGCGGCAAAGATGTTTATGTTGTTGGATGTACGAATGTAGGGAAATCGACATTTATTAATCGTATGATTAAAGAATTTAGTGATGAGACTGAAAATGTAATTACAACATCTCATTTCCCAGGAACAACACTGGATTTAATTGATATTCCATTGGACGAAGAGTCTTCTTTATATGATACGCCAGGTATTATTAACCATCACCAAATGGCTCATTATGTTGGAAAGCAAAGCTTAAAGCTTATTACACCAACAAAAGAAATTAAGCCGATGGTATTCCAATTAAATGAAGAACAAACGTTATTCTTTAGTGGATTGGCACGTTTTGATTATGTAAGTGGTGGTCGTCGTGCATTTACTTGTCACTTCTCGAATCGATTAACAATCCATCGTACAAAGCTTGAGAAAGCAGATGAATTATATAAAAATCATGCCGGGGATTTACTAAGCCCACCAACGCCAGAAGAATTAGCAAATATGCCTGAGCTAGTGAAATACGAATTTAATATTCGTGAACCTAAAACGGATGTTGTATTCTCTGGATTAGGATGGGTTACTGTGAACGAACCAGGAGCAAAAATTGTTGCACACGTACCAAAAGGAGTAAGTGTTTCACTACGTAAATCTTTAATTTAATATGGAGAGGGATTTATGAAACAATTATATGGTGTAATCGGAAATCCAATTGGACATTCATTATCACCCGTTATGCATAACGATGCATTTGAACACTTGAATATGGATGCCCATTATCATGCGTTCCTTGTTGAAGAGGAATTGCTAGGGGAAGCAGTAAGAGGTTTAAAAGCATTAGGTATTTCAGGATTTAATGTAACAACTCCGCACAAGGTTGCTATTATGGAGTATTTGGATGAGATTGACCCATTGGCAAGGAAAATCGGTGCAGTAAATACAGTGGTTCATAAGGATGGAAGATTAATTGGCTATAACACAGACGGGATTGGTTTTGTTCGAGCGCTGCAGTCAATTAGTAATGAACCACTTCAAGGGAAACGTATTTTGTTACTTGGTTCAGGTGGTGCTAGCCGAGCTATTTATTTTTCTCTTGCTGATGTAGGTGTAAAAGAGATTGATGTAGCCAATCGTACAGTAAATAAGGCGAAGGAACTTATTGCTGCACGTACGGCCGATGTTAATTCTGTTGCTTTGTCGTTAGAAGAAGCGACAGAAGAACAAGGAAATTATGATATTATCATTCAGACGACAACGATAGGTATGCATCCGCACGTAGAATATACGCCATTACAAATTTGTTCGTTAAAAAAAGGAACGATTGTATCAGATATAATTTATAATCCATTTGAAACGAAAATTTTATGTGAGGCAAAAGAGCAAGGTGCAATCATTCAAAATGGTATTGATATGTTTGTTTATCAAGGAGCACTTGCATTTGAAATGTGGACAGGACGCACCCCAAATATCGAAAGAATGAAACAATTAGTTATAGAAAAGCTTGGAGGCTAACATATATGTTAACAGGAAAACAAAAAAGATTTTTACGTGCACAAGCACATCATTTAACACCAATTTTTCAAGTAGGAAAAGGCGGAGTAAATGAAAATATGATTAAACAAATTGCAGATACTTTAGAAGCTCGTGAGTTATTTAAAGTAAGTGTATTACAAAACTGTGAATTTGATCGCCGTGAGGTTGCGGAAGAACTTGCAAAAGGTGCACGTGCTGAAATCGTTCAAGTAATTGGAAGCACAATCGTTTTATACAAAGAATCAAGAGAAAATAAACAAATTAAGCTTCCTCGATAAAAAGATTAGCATGCGCTATTTTTATCGCTGATGCGTAATGATGTAGAGAGCGAAACCAATTGAACTTTTATTAATAGCAACTCTCTTCATTTCTAACCGAGGAGAGTTGCTGTATATAAAAGGAAGGGGCGTTTCTTTTGAGGAAAATTGGCATCATTGGCGGTACATTTGATCCGCCTCACTATGGACATTTGCTAATTGCAAATGAAGTATATCACGCTTTGAACTTGGAAGAAGTATGGTTCTTGCCAAACCAGATTCCGCCACATAAACAAGGGCGGAATATTACAAGTGTAGAAAGTCGTTTACATATGTTAGAGCTCGCGACTGAGGCAGAAGAACACTTTTCTATTTGTTTAGAAGAGCTAAGTAGGAAGGGCCCATCTTATACGTATGACACTATGTTACAATTGACGAAGAAGTATCCGGATGTGCAGTTTCACTTTATTATTGGTGGGGATATGGTTGAATATTTACCGAAGTGGTATAACATTGAAGCTTTACTTAATCTTGTAACGTTTGTTGGAGTTGCAAGACCTGGGTATACATTGCATACACCATATAAGATTACTACAGTGGAAATTCCGGAATTTGCAGTTTCTTCATCCTTATTACGTGAGAGATATAAAGAGAAGAAAACGTGTAAATATTTACTTCCTGAAAAAGTACAGGTATATATCGAGAGGAATGGGTTGTATGAATCGTGAGAATGCACTGCATATTGTCAAACAACAAATGCATGAAAAACGTTATATACACACAGTTGGTGTAATGGAGACAGCGATTGAGCTTGCTAAGTTATACGGTGTGGACGAGAAAAAAGCAGAGATGGCAGCTATATTCCATGATTATGCGAAATGTAGAGCAATTTCAGAAATGGAAGAGATTATTAAACGTGAAGATTTGCCGAAAGATTTACTTTGCTATAACAAAGAGTTATGGCATGCACCTGTTGGGGCATACTTAGTAGAAAAAGAAGTAGGCATTACGGATTCTGAAATTTTGCAAGCTATTACATATCATACAAGTGGTCATGAGAATATGACGATGTTAGATAAAGTGATTTATGTAGCTGATTACATTGAACCTGGGCGAAAGTTTCCAGGAGTGGAAGAGGCTCGTAAACTCGCATATACGGATATAAATCAAGCCCTATTATTTGCGTTAAAGAGAACAATTCAATTTTTAATGGAAAAAGATCAGACGATTTATCCATTAACATTCCAAACATACAATGCAGTTATCAAGGAGGAAATGAGTAAATGAACGATAAAGAATTATTAGTATTAGCGGCAAAAGCAGCTGATGATAAGAGAGCAGAAGATATGGTTGTCCTAAATATGCAAGGTATTTCACCAATTGCAGATTATTTCATTATTTGTCACGGAAATTCAGATAAACAAGTGCAAGCAATTGCACGTGAAATTAAATCAAAAGCACATGAGTTCCAAATCGACGTACAACGTATGGAAGGGTTTGACGAAGCACGTTGGGTATTAGTTGATCTTGGAGATGTAGTTGCTCATGTATTCCATAAAGATGAGCGTAATCACTATAATTTAGAGCGTCTATGGGGCGATGTGCCACGTGAAGATATTACAGAAGAGTTAGGCCAATGAAATACGAACAATTTGCATTGTTGTACGACGAACTAATGAATGATGTCCCTTATGATAAATGGGTGGAATTTACAGAGGAAAGTTTACAGCAGGCAGGTATGAAAGAGGCAAAAATTCTTGATGTAGCATGCGGTACAGGTAATGTAACCCTGCCGCTTGTGCAAAAGGGTTACGATTTAATAGGTGTCGATCTTTCAGAAGAAATGTTAACAGTCGCTCAGCAAAAACTAGGCGGAGAAGGGCATTTTATTCCTTTTTACCAACAAGATATGCGCGAGCTTGATGTTCCGGGTGAGTTTGACTGTGTAACGATTTTTTGTGATTCATTAAATTATGTATTGCAAGAAGATGGAGTACAAGAAACATTTAGAAGAGTATTTCACCATTTACGTCAAGATGGTTTGTTTTTATTTGATGTACACTCTTTATATAAAATACATCATGTATTTCAAAATGAAACGTATACAGTGAATGGAGAAGAAATATCTCTTATTTGGAATTGCTTCCCTGGTGAAGAATCAAATAGTGTAGAGCATGATTTAACATTCTTTGTTCAAGATCCAGAAGAAGATGTGTACCATCGGTTTGACGAATGTCACGTGCAACGTGCATATCAAGTGGAAGAGTTAACGAAATGGCTTGAAGAAGCAGGTTTTACAGTGCTTCGTGTAACAGGTGATTTTGAGCGACTTGAAGTTACAGAACAAACAGAGCGTATTTTCTTCATGGCGAAGAAAAACGGATAAAAACAAAAGCAACCGAGAAGGTTGCTTTTGTTTTATAAAGAAGATGTATTTTTAGTTCTAGCATAATCTAAAGATCGTATGCGTAAAGTGTGGGAATAGTAGTTGAAGTGAAAATGTATTGTAAAAAAGTAAGTATTTATAAAAAGGATTTGGAATGAAAATGACGTATTTATTATGTGTGTTTATTGAATTGCTGATCAACGCATTCTAAATCTTCATCAAATTTTTCATGTGTTCGCTCGATTAACTTATGGAACATATCTCCAACGTGTTCTTCTAAAACCCGAATGCCTTCCCCAGTAACGCCGCCTTTCACGCAAACCTTTTCTTGTAAGGTAGGTAATGTGAAGATTTCTTTTTCAAGTAATTTCCCCATCCCCACGACCATTTCACTTACTAAAGTAGTAGCCTCTTCGTGTGTAATATTTGTTTTATCTACCGCAGCGTTAATGAAGCATTGTAGTAAATAACTAAAGAAAGCAGGACCGCAACTTGCTATATCAGATGAAACGCGCGTTATATCTTCTTTTATTACAAGAGGTGTAGAAATGTTTTTGAATAGACGAAGTAGTTTTTGTTGCCATTCTTCAGAGCAATTATCTCCAAATGTAAATAGTGAGGCGCCAGAGAGAGCGCGATTTGTGATACTTGGAATGATACGCGCGACGTGGCAAGGTACGAGAGTCTCTAATTGTGATGGAGATATTGGACTTGTAATAGAAACTAAGCACGTTTCATCAGAAAAATGTTCAGCGTATTTTTTTAGGATAGGGTATATATCTATCGGCTTAACACAAATAAAAATAAGTTGTGATTGTTCGATTACTTCCGGGATTGTTTTTGCTATCTGAACAGAAGGGTATTTTTCTTTTATATGATATGCTTTTGCGGGCGTCCGATTAATGATTGTAAGGCAAGAAGGTTTGACAGCACGGGTTTCTAAAAATGCATCGATTAGTATATTTCCCATGTTTCCTGTCCCTATAATTCCTATGTTCAAAGTTTCATCCCTCCTTCGTAACAGCTTTCTCCTAAACAATATGAATGATGTTATAAATTTATGATTAGAGGTGTAAAATGATGTGGGATTTTCCGAAAAAGTGGTTGGGTTTAGTAGCTATTATTGGAACTTTACTTTTTCTTGTTTTTTGGAAAACGAATCAGAATGTAGAACGAACGCCTATTACAATGAATGTACAAGAGAAGGAGATAGAAAAAAAGGGTAAACCGAAAATATCGGATACAAAGGAACAGAAAAGAACAATTATAATTGATGTGAAAGGAGCGGTTAGTAAAGAAGGGGTATATGAAATGAAGGAAGGAGATCGTGTAAAGGATGCGGTTCAAAAGGCTGGTGGTTTTTTATCAGAAGTAGATATGAAAAAAGTAAATTTAGCACAAATTGTACAAGATCAAATGCTTCTTTATATACCGAGTAAAAATGAGTCAGAACAAGGGGTGCTTACTTCTTCTAAGGAAGATGGCAAGATTCGAATAAATACAGCGGCGAAAGAACAACTAGAAAAAATTACAGGGATTGGCTCTCGAAAGGCAGAAAGTATTTTGAAATATCGAGAAGAACATGGTCCATTTCAGAAAATAGAAGATTTATTAGAGATTGATGGGATTGGTGCGAAGTCTCTTGAAAAGATAAAAGGTCAAATTATTATTCCGTAAAAGATTGACGAAGTTTTTCTTCTTTCGCTACACTACAAGTAGACAAAAAAGTAGGTGAAAAATATGGAACGAATTTCATGGGATCAATATTTTATGACGCAAAGCCATCTACTATCTTTGCGTAGTACATGTACAAGGCTTGCGGTAGGAGCGACAATCGTTCGCGATAAACGAATTATTGCTGGTGGGTATAATGGTTCAATTAAAGGTGGCGTACATTGTATAGATGATGGTTGTTACGTAATCGATAATCATTGTGTTCGGACAATTCATGCCGAAATGAATGCTTTATTACAATGTGCCAAGTTTGGTGCGAAAACAGAGGAAGCAGAAATTTACGTTACGCATTTCCCTTGTTTACAATGTTGTAAGGCAATTATTCAAAGTGGTATTACAGCGGTTTATTATGCGCAGGATTATAAAAATCATCCATACGCCATAGAGTTATTTGAACAAGCGAACGTAACAGTGAAGCACGTTCCGCTAGAATATGATATTGCTGCATTAGAGGAGCAAAAACGTTATACAGAGTTGAAAGAATTATTTGCGTCTTTAGAAAAAGATAATTTATCAATGGAAGAATTACAGCATGTATTCACGAAAGCAAAAATGATGCTATAAGGAGTGAGTATAAGTTGCAGGAACAATGGGGGTATGTTGCAATCTCATTTATAATAGGGGTTGCAATTGCCTTTTCCTCGTCACTTTTATTGATAGTTTTTTGCCTCTTTTTAAATGTTTTCTTCTGTTTATATCGCACTTCGCGTAAAACCTTCATTTTTTGTATTGTAGCGTGCTTTAATAGCGCCATATACACTTCCTATGTTCAAACGTGGAATAAGCCTCTAGGGGAGTCCTATGGAGTTACAAGAGGGGTTATACAAAATACACCGCTTGTTAATGGGGATCGCCTATCTTTTCAATTTGAAGATCAGAATAAAAATATAGTGCAGTTAAGTTATAGAATCAAATCAGTCTTGGAAAAGAAAAAAATGCAACAATTATACGCAGGGATATCATGTGTATTCGAGGGTGAGAGGAAAGAACCGGAAACAGCTCGGAATTTTCATGGTTTTAATTACCGTGATTATTTATACAAACAACATATTCATTTCACATTTGAGGCTACATATATTTCTGAATGCTATAAAACATCACTGTCGCTCACGCAATGGATTCTTCTTTTGAGGCAACAAGTAATCTCGAAAGTTACAGAAATGTTTCCAGAGCAATCAGGTGCTTTTATGAATGCATTACTATTTGGTGATAGACAACAAATGACGTTTGAAGTGGAAGAGCAATATCAACAATTTGGTCTTGTACATTTGTTAGCAATTTCAGGTTCGCACATTGTACTGTTAATGGTGATAGTATATTTTATTTTGCTAAGAAGCGGTGTGACAAGGGAGGTAGCAACAATTTGCCTTATCGTTTGTATTCCTTTGTATATGGTTTTAGCAGGGGCGTCACCCTCTGTTATAAGAGCTTCTATAACAGGAGTTTTGATGTTAATTGCTTTTATGTGCTCGATTCGTTTATCTAGTTTAGATGCTTTAAGTGTAACAGCTATATGCATGCTTATATATGACCCTTATCTTGTTTTTAATATTGGATTTCAGTTTTCTTTTGTAGGTAGCTTCGCTTTACTTTTGTCTGCTCCGTTATTGTTAGAGAGTAGCAACGGAGTAATCCGAAATTCTATTTATATTTCTATCATTTCACAGCTCGTTAGTACTCCGATTTTGTTATACCACTTTGGTTATTTTTCTCCATATAGCATTCTCCTCAATCTCTTATACGTTCCGTTTTTATCTATCATTGTATTACCATGTAGCATTATTATTTTACTGTGTATGCCAATTGTCCCGTTTCTCGCAAAAGGATTTGCCGATGTATTATCAATAGGCTTGAGTATGTCTAATGATTTTCTAAGTTATTGTAAAAGTTTACCATTTACCCAGCTTATCTTCGGGGAAACGCCCTTCAATCTTGTAGCTGTATATTGCGCCAGTATTGTCAGCATATTGATGGTTTGGGAACGGAGAGCGCCGAAAAAAATAGTTTGTATAGTTGCGAGTGTATTTCTTTTTATTAGCACATGTCATTATATATATCCATATTTTAGAGGCGGCGGAAGTGTAACATTTATTGATGTTGGACAAGGTGATGCAATATTAATTCGCCTTCCGTATGATAAAGGGATTTATCTTATTGATACAGGTGGAACGCTTCGTGTGAATAAGGAAGAATGGCAACAAAAAAAGCATGAATTTTCTGTTGGAAATGATGTTTTAATACCCTTTTTACAAAAAGAAGGTATTAAAACAATTGATAAATTAATCGTAACGCATGGAGATGCAGATCATATAGGTGCTGCGCAAGAATTATTATCATATATACCTGTAAAAGAAGTGGTATTTGGCCGAAAGGGAAAAGATGCAGTATTAGAAAAAGTAGTAAAGAAACAGGCATTAGAAAAGGAAATGAAAATAACTGAAGTGGGGGAAGGGGAGAGTTGGAGTGTAAATGAAGCGGAATTTTTCGTTTTAGCTCCAAAAGGAAAAGAAAAAAGCGAAAATAACGCTTCAATTGTAATATGGGCAAAATTTGGAGGGTTGAAGTGGCTATTTACAGGCGATTTGGAAGAAGAAGGGGAAAAGATTTTAGTAGAGGCATATCCAGATTTACAAGTGGATGTTTTAAAAGTTGCTCATCATGGGAGTAATACGTCATCTATAGAGCCTTTTTTGAACGTCATACAGCCTCGTGTAGCGATTATATCTGTTGGTAAGCAGAATAGGTATGGACACCCGCATAAAGAAGTGATAGAGCGTTTTGAGAAGATGGGGAGTGCGATATGGCGCACGGACAAGCAAGGTGCTATTTCCTATGTTTTTAAAGGGGAAAATGGAACCTTTAAAAGTAAAATCACATATGATAAAACACATAATAGATGAAAAAGAGAAGACTGCCATGAAGTGGCAGTCTTTAAGAACCGATAAATTTAATAACAGTTGCAATGATGAAAAGTGTTGCGAAAAAACCAAATGAGACGATAAATCCTACCCCTGAATCAATAGCGTCATTGCGTTTACTTTGAACGTTTTGTTCAAAATCATTCATTTAGAATCCCTCCCCAACATTCCACTTTAGTATAAAATATTGTCAGAAAAAAATCTACAATTTCCATATGAAGAGAAAACGAGCTTTTTTGTTACTTGTAAATCATGAAGTAATGTGAGTTTTTCGTTTCCAAGCATGTTAACAGTTGGCACTTATACTCAAATTTTTATTGCGAATAATAAAGGGAAGGTGATTACCGCACACCAATAAGAAACCCGGGGCTTATTGCGTGGCGTTTAATATAAATAAAGGGACGGGTTATAAAGCCTGTTCCTTTGTACTTGTAAAACAAAAGCTAGGGCATTAGTATAAATATATATTGCCAAGTTAGGGAGTAGGAAAAAGTATGAGTGATATACATAAAAAAATTAAAAAGAAACAGTTTGCTCCGTTATATTTAATATATGGAACGGAAGCTTTTTTTATAAATGAAACGATAAAGCTTATTACGACAGAAGCACTTGAAGAAGAAGATCGAGAGTTTAATGTTGTGACATACGATTTAGAAGAAGCGTATTTAGAAGATGTGGTTGAGGATGCGCGTACGCTTCCTTTCTTCGGAGAACGGAAAGTACTGTTAATAAAATCACCGCTATTTTTGACTTCGCAAAAAGAAAAGTTAGAGCAAAATATAAAAATTTTAGAAGAATACATTGGTGAACCTTCTCCATTTTCTATTCTTGTTTTTGTTGCGCCTTACGAAAAACTTGATGAGCGAAAAAAAATTACAAAACTATTAAAGAAAACAGCAGATGTAGTAGAAGCGAATGCGATGCAAGTACAGGATGTTCAGAAGTGGATTGTTGCTCGTGCAGATGAAGTGCATGTGCATATTGATAACGCGGCTGTTAGTTTGTTGCTAGAGCTTGTGGGAAGTAATGTAACGATGTTGGCGAAGGAAATGGACAAGTTAACGTTATACGTTGGTATGGGCGGAGAGATTACGACGAAACTTGTTGCAGAGCTTGTGCCAAAATCAGTTGAGCAAAATGTATTTGCTTTGACAGAAAAAGTGGTGAAAAAAGATATTGCAGGTGCAATGCAAATTTTGGATGGATTATTTACGCAGCAGGAAGAGCCGATTAAATTGCTTGCGTTATTAGTGAGTCAATTCCGCTTGTTGTATCAAGTGAAAGAGCTACAGCAACGTGGTTATGGACAAAATCAAATTGCGTCTCATATTGGTGTACATCCGTATCGTGTAAAGTTAGCAATGAATCAAACGAAGTTTTTTTCTTTTGAAGAGTTAAAAAAAGTGATTATAGAATTAGCGGAAGCTGATTATAGTATGAAGACGGGAAAGATGGATAAGAAGCTTGTGCTCGAATTTTTCTTAATGCGATTAAATCATATGTGATGACACAAAAAAGTTCATGCACTTAGTGCATGAACTTTTTTGTATATAAAAAAACGATCCAAATGGATCGTTTTTTAAACGCCTTACGCGTTTACTTGTTTCGCTAAGCGAGATTTTTGACGAGCTGCAGCGTTTTGGTGGATAAGACCTTTACGAGCTGCTTTGTCAAGTTTTTTAGAAGCAGTTTTGAAAGCTTCTTTAGCATTTTCAAGATCGTTATTAGTAACTAAAGCTTCTACAGTTTTAACAGCAGAACGCATGTCAGACTTGATAGAAGCGTTATGTGCACGACGCTCTTCGCTAAGTTTAGCGCGTTTGATAGCAGATTTGATGTTTGCCATACTTTTCACCTCCCTGGTGCAATCGAATGACTCGATTCTTACATAGAACAAGTGATATTCTATCAAACGGTGAAGAGAATTGCAATAGTATATCCATGAAATTTCACGTAAAGGAAAGAATGACCTTATATAACTTTGGGAAATCTAACGATATTTACTATGAATTACGGAGGAGATACGATGAAAGAACCATTAGATTTAAGTAAATATAGCATTAGAACTGACCTTGCTGTAGAAGCTCATCAAATGTTGCAAGAAAGCCAAGAAGAACAAAAAGGGATACAGGGAGTTATTGTAAAAGAGAGAGAAGAAGAAGGTACTATAATTACAAAAGTAACGATTGATGAAGCTGCCTCTGAAGCGATGGGGAAAAAACCTGGAAATTATTTAACACTTGAAGTACAAGGGATACGTCAGCAAGATACAGAACTTCAACAAAAAGTGGAGCGTATTTTTGCAAAAGAATTTTCTTGTTTCTTAGAAGAGGTTGGAGTTACAAAAGAAGCAAGCTGTTTAATTGTAGGTCTTGGGAATTGGAATGTAACACCAGATGCTCTTGGACCGATAGTTGTAGAAAATGTATTAGTAACGAGACATTTGTTTCAATTGCAGCCTGAAAGTGTAGAAGAAGGATTTAGGCCTGTTAGTGCAATTCGGCCGGGGGTAATGGGGATTACAGGAATCGAAACGAGCGATGTTATTTATGGAATTATTGAGAAGACGAACCCGGACTTTGTAATTGCAATTGATGCATTAGCTGCTCGTTCTATTGAACGAGTAAATAGCACGATACAAATTTCTGATACTGGAATCCATCCTGGATCAGGGGTTGGGAATAAACGTAAAGAACTAAGTAAAGACACATTAGGTATCCCTGTTATCGCAATTGGTGTTCCGACTGTGGTCGATGCTGTTTCGATTACAAGTGATACGATTGATTTTATTTTGAAACATTTTGGTCGAGAGATGAAAGAAGGAAATAAACCTTCACGATCTTTGTTACCAGCGGGATTTTCATTTGGAGAAAAGAAAAAATTAACAGAAGAAGATATGCCAGATGAAAAGAGCAGAAATATGTTTTTAGGTGCTGTTGGTACGTTGGAAGAAGAAGAAAAAAGAAGGCTGATTTATGAAGTGCTATCTCCTCTTGGTCATAATTTAATGGTAACCCCAAAAGAAGTAGATACTTTTATTGAGGATATGGCGAATGTAATAGCGAGTGGTTTAAATGCAGCGCTACATCATCAAATTGATCAAGATAATACGGGAGCATATACACATTGAGGGGAACAGATGATTATGGTTTGAGTCGCTTTGCGCTTTTGTGTATATGTAGTGTAGCTTTATGTTTACTTATGATGATAGCAGGAGTGGCACTTGCTAATCATGGTTTGAAAAGTATGAAAGGCTATCAGCAATTGTCATATGAACAAATAGCTCATATGACAGGGACAGAAAGTACAGGTGCTGAATCAGAAATTTTGGGTAGCTCGTTTTCGGCCTCAGAAAAACAACAGCAATTAGAACGTTTAAGAAGTTTTAATGTTGTAGAAGGAATTGGGATGGCGGTAGCAAGTGTAGCTTATGAAATGACGAAGTTCGGGACGGATATAGTTGTTGGGAAAATAAAAGGAATTTTTAGCTAAGAGTAACATGGGAGGCGGTTGTTTTACTGATTTGTAGGACAGCCGTTTTAAAATTTGAAAAGGGTTTGTCTCTTATGGTTTATTCGCATAAGATATAGATAGAATGATTTGTATCGTAAGCAGCACGAGTTTTCATTGAATCTTTGTTGCTCTATTGATATAATCAGTGCTAGTGTATATTGGCGAGACTATTAGGAGTTGAGAACATAGATGAATAAAGAAGAAAGAGCAAAAAGACAGTCCAAAATTCGTAATTTCTCTATTATTGCTCATATTGACCACGGAAAATCAACGTTAGCAGACCGTATTTTAGAGAAAACAAACGCGTTAACACAACGCGAAATGAAAGCTCAGTTGCTTGACTCTATGGATTTAGAGCGTGAGCGTGGTATTACAATCAAATTAAACGCAGTACAATTAAACTATAAAGCAAAAGATGGTGAAGAGTATATTCTTCATTTAATTGATACACCAGGACATGTCGACTTTACGTACGAAGTATCTCGTAGTTTAGCGGCTTGTGAAGGCGCGATTCTTGTAGTAGATGCAGCGCAAGGTATTGAAGCGCAAACGTTAGCAAACGTATACTTAGCGCTTGATAACAATTTAGAAATTTTACCAGTTATTAATAAAATCGACTTACCAAGTGCGGATCCAGAACGTGTACGTCAAGAGGTAGAAGATGTAATTGGTTTAGATGCATCAGAAGCGGTACTTGCTTCTGCGAAAGCTGGAATTGGTATTGAAGAAATTTTAGAACAAATTGTTGAAAAAGTACCAGCTCCGTCGGGTGATTCAGAAGAGCCATTACAATGTATGATTTTCGACTCTTTATATGATCCGTACCGCGGTGTAATTGCTTATATCCGTGTTGTAAATGGAACAGTAAAAGTTGGCGATAAAGTACGTATGATGGCAACGGGTAAAGAATTTGAAGTAACAGAAGTAGGTGTATTTACACCGAAAACTACGCAACGTGACGAGTTAACAGTAGGTGATGTAGGTTTCTTAGCAGCATCGATTAAAAATGTTGGTGACACACGTGTTGGTGATACGATTACACATGCGAAACGTCCAGCTGCAGAGCCGTTAGCAGGTTACCGTAAGTTAAATCCGATGGTATTCTGTGGTCTGTATCCAATTGACTCTGCTCGTTATAACGATTTACGTGATGCATTAGAAAAATTAGAGTTAAACGATTCTGCTCTTGAGTTTGAACCAGAAACATCTCAAGCGCTAGGATTTGGTTTCCGTTGTGGTTTCTTAGGGCTTCTTCACATGGAAATCATTCAAGAACGTATTGAACGTGAATTTAAGATTGACTTAATTACAACAGCGCCAAGCGTTATTTATAAAGTTTATTTAACTAACGGTGAAGATGTTATTGTTGATAACCCATCTAATATGCCAGATCCACAGTCTATCGATCGTGTAGAAGAGCCGTTTGTGAAGGCTTCAATTATGGTTCCGAATGACTATGTTGGAGCTGTAATGGAGATTTGCCAAGGTAAACGTGGAACGTTTATTGATATGCAATATTTAGATGAAACGCGTGTTACATTAACATATGAAATCCCGTTATCAGAAATCGTATATGACTTCTTCGATCAATTGAAATCAAATACGAAAGGGTATGCATCATTTGACTACGAGTTAATTGGCTATAAACCATCTAAACTTGTGAAAATGGATATTCTTTTAAATAATGAACAAGTGGATGCTTTATCATTTATCGTACACCGTGATTCAGCGTATGACCGTGGTAAAGTAATCGTAGAGAAATTAAAAGAATTAATTCCGAGACAACAGTTTGAAGTGCCAATTCAGGCGACTATCGGAAATAAAGTTGTAGCACGTTCTACAATTAAAGCGATGCGTAAAAACGTACTTGCAAAATGTTACGGCGGTGACATTTCTCGTAAGCGTAAACTTCTTGATAAGCAAAAAGAAGGTAAAAAACGTATGAAGTCTGTTGGTTCTGTAGAAGTACCGCAAGAGGCATTTATGGCTGTACTGAAAATGGATGACAACTAATATTTGAAATAAAAAAGAAGTCGTTTGTGCGGCTTCTTTTTTCTGTATAATTACTTTTTAGACATCTGAGCAGCTCTCATTTACAATAATGAGAGAGCTTTTTAGTTCATATAGAGTTAGGAGATTGTTAATGTCCGAAAATATTCGAAAAGATATTCAAGATAAAATACAAAATGGTAATTTTAATTGTGAAAAGGAATTGACGCTTTCTATTATTAGTGGAAAGTGGAAAGTTGTGATACTGTGGCATCTTGGTGTGGAAGGACCACATCGTTTCAGTGAATTACAACGGTTATTCCCAAGCATTTCTCATAAAGTTTTGTCGAACCAATTAAAAGAGTTAATGGAAGATGGAATTGTTGATCGGACAGTATATCCCGAAATTCCTCCTCGCGTTGAGTATTATATGACGGAACTAGGCATGTCACTTTTACCGATCGTTGAAATGATGTATGATTGGGGAAAAATGCGAATGGAACAAATTCGTAATACGTTAGAGAAGTAGAGAACCCTCCGGAGTGCGGAGGTTTTCTTTTTAGAAAGGTAGGAGTTATATTTGGTACAAGCTGCATATATTCATATTCCGTTTTGTCAGCACATTTGTCACTATTGTGATTTTAATAAAGTGTTTATTGAACGCCAACCGGTTGATCAATATTTAGATTATTTAGAGAAGGAAATAATAAATACGGTTCAAAAAGTTCCGTTTGATAGTATAAAAACGATTTTTGTGGGCGGGGGAACTCCGACAGCGTTAAATATGGAACAGACAAAAAAATTACTCGAGATTATTAATCGTCATTTGCGTCCGTTCGCCCCAAATTGTGAATTAACATTTGAAGCGAATCCAGGAGATCTGCCGAAAGAGAAGTTGAATGTACTGCTAGAAGGTGGAGTGAATCGAATTAGTTTTGGTGTGCAAACGTTCCGTGATGAACTGCTTGAGAAAATCGGGCGCAAGCATACGAGGGAAGATGCATTCCTCGCGATTCGAGAAGCGCAGGAAGTAGGATTTAAAAATATTAATGTAGATATTATTTATGCTTTGCCAGGACAGACAATAGAAGATGTAAAAGAAACATTAGATATTGCTTTTACGCTTGGTGTACAACATTTCTCTGCATATTCATTAATTGTGGAACCTAAAACAGTGTTTTATAACTTAATGAACAAAGGGAAATTGCGTCTTCCGGGTGAAGACCATGAAGCGAAAATGTATGAAATAGTAATGGATGAAATGGAGAAACACGGTTATAACCAGTATGAAATTAGTAATTTCTCAAAAGGTGACAATAAAAGTAGACATAATCTCACATACTGGAATAATGAAGAGTATTATGGATTTGGAGCTGGAGCTCATAGTTATGTGAACGGGGAACGTATTCAAAATGTAGGTCCGCTGAAGCAATATTTTAATAAAATGGATGAAACAGGATTTCCGTATTTAGATGTTCACAAAGTGACGGAGAAAGAAAGAATGGAAGAAGAGCTGTTCTTAGGGCTTCGAAAAACAAAAGGTGTTTCTAAAACGGCGTTCCGCAATAAATTTAATGTAGAGATGGATCAAGTTTTCGCGAAGCAGTTACAAAGCAACCAAGAGCAGGGATTGCTTGAAGAGGAAGATGGACATGTGCGTTTAACGCGAAAAGGAAAATTATTAGGGAATGAAGTATTCCAATCATTTTTGATTGACTAATTAAATGTTCCATAGGCGTGAAAAAGTTTCATTATTTCGTGACGTTTCCGTTGACAATTGAATGTCAATTTTGGTAAGTTATTAATAGATTTAGCACTCAAAGACAAAGAGTGCTAACAGAGGTGATGATGAGATGCTTACGGAACGTCAGCTCTTAATTTTACAAACAATTATTGATGACTTTATTGGATCAGCGCAGCCCGTTGGGTCTAGAACGTTGGCTAAAAAAGATGAAATTACATTTAGTTCAGCTACTATTCGAAATGAAATGGCGGACTTAGAAGAATTAGGTTTTATTGAAAAAACGCACAGTTCTTCTGGACGTGTTCCTTCTGAGAAAGGCTACCGATTTTATGTAGACCATCTTTTAGCACCGCAAAACTTACCGAACGCTGAAATTGTACAAATTAAAGATTTATTTGCTGAAAGAATTTTTGAAGCGGAAAAAATTGCACAACAATCTGCTCAAATTTTATCAGAACTTACGAATTATACGGCCATTGTTCTTGGACCGAAGTTAAGTACAAATAAACTTAAAAATGTACAAATTGTGCCGCTTGATCGTCAAACTGCTGTCGCTATTATTGTAACCGATACAGGGCATGTACAAAGTAAAACGATTACCGTTCCGGAATCTGTTGATTTATCAGATTTAGAAAAAATGGTTAATATTTTAAATGAAAAGCTATCTGGCGTACCGATGGAAGAACTTCATAATAAAATCTTTAAGGAGATTGTTACAGTTTTACGTGGGTATGTTCATAATTACGATAGTGCAATAAAAATGTTGGATGGTACATTTCAAGTTCCGTTATCGGAAAAGATATACTTTGGAGGAAAAGCAAATATGCTTTCGCAGCCAGAGTTCCATGACATTCAAAAGGTTAGATCTTTACTTACCATGATTGATAATGAAGCCGAATTTTATGACATTTTGCGTCATAAACAAGTCGGGATTCAAGTGAAAATTGGTAGGGAAAACTCTTCGACGGCTATGGAGGATTGTAGTTTAATTTCTGCAACATATTCGATCGGCGAAGAGCAACTTGGAACAATTGCTATTTTAGGTCCTACGAGAATGCAATATTCTCGTGTAATTAGTTTGTTACAGTTATTTACGAGACAATTTACTGATGGACTTAAAAAGTAAATGAGAGTAATACATTCGCTCAAGTGATGAAATTTTCATTGCTGTGTGTAATATATAATGCTTAGGTAATCATGCTATGCATGATACCTAATACCTTTTAAGGAGGTGAATATTGTGGAAGAGCGTAACGAACAAGTGGTAGAAGAAGTAAAAGAAGCGCAAGTTGAAGAAGCTGTCACACCAGAAAACAGTGAAGAAACTGTAGAAGAAAAAAGTGAGGCTGCTCTTTTACAAGAAAAAGTAGATGAGCTACAAGCGAAACTAACGGAAACGGAAGGTCGCACATTACGTCTACAAGCTGATTTTGAAAATTATAAGCGCCGTGTCCAAATGGATAAACAGGCTGCTGAAAAATATAGAGCACAAAGTCTAGTTTCAGACATCTTGCCAGCTCTTGATAATTTTGAAAGAGCAATGCAAGTGGAAGCGACTGATGAGCAAACGAAATCCTTGTTACAAGGTATGGAAATGGTGCATCGTCAATTGTTAGAAGCGCTGACTAAAGAAGGTGTGGAAGTGATTGAAGCTGTTGGTAAACAGTTTGATCCTAATGAACACCAAGCTATTATGCAAGTGGAAGATAGTGAATTTGAATCAAACGCGGTTGTGGAAGAATTCCAAAAAGGTTATAAACTAAAAGACCGTGTGATTCGCCCATCAATGGTAAAAGTAAATCAATAATTTACATAAAACTAGGAGGATTCGCCATGAGTAAAATTATCGGTATTGACTTAGGTACAACAAACTCTTGTGTAGCTGTTATGGAAGGTGGAGAACCAAAGGTTATCCCAAATCCAGAAGGAAACCGTACAACACCTTCTGTTGTAGCTTTCAAAAATGAAGAACGTCAAGTTGGGGAAGTTGCAAAGCGCCAAGCAATTACAAACCCAAATACAATCATGTCTGTTAAACGTCATATGGGTACAGACTACAAAGTAGAAGTTGAAGGTAAAGATTATACACCTCAAGAAATTTCTGCAATCATTTTACAAAACTTAAAAGCTTCTGCTGAAGCATACTTAGGTGAAACAGTAACGAAAGCTGTTATTACAGTACCTGCATACTTCAACGATGCAGAGCGTCAAGCAACGAAAGATGCTGGTCGTATTGCTGGTTTAGAAGTTGAGCGTATCATTAACGAGCCAACAGCAGCAGCACTTGCTTACGGTTTAGAAAAACAAGACGAAGAACAAAAAATCTTAGTATATGACTTAGGTGGCGGTACATTTGACGTATCTATCCTTGAGTTAGCAGACGGCACATTCGAAGTTATTTCAACTGCTGGTGACAACCGTCTTGGTGGCGATGACTTTGACCAAGTTATCATCGATCACTTAGTAGCTGAGTTCAAAAAAGAAAATAACATTGATTTAAGCCAAGATAAAATGGCGCTTCAACGCTTGAAAGATGCAGCTGAAAAAGCGAAAAAAGATCTTTCTGGTGTAACACAAACTCAAATTTCATTACCATTCATTAGTGCTGGAGCTGCTGGTCCATTACACTTAGAATTAACGTTAACAAGAGCGAAATTCGAAGAGCTTTCAGCAGGTCTTGTTGAAAGAACATTAGAGCCAACTCGTCGTGCATTAAAAGACGCTGGTTTTGCTCCAAGCGAATTAGATAAAGTTATTCTTGTTGGTGGATCTACTCGTATCCCAGCTGTACAAGAAGCTATTAAACGTGAAACTGGTAAAGAGCCATATAAAGGTGTAAACCCTGATGAAGTTGTAGCATTAGGTGCTGCAGTTCAAGGTGGCGTACTTACTGGTGATGTAGAAGGCGTTCTATTATTAGACGTAACTCCACTTTCTTTAGGTATTGAAACTATGGGTGGCGTGTTCACGAAATTAATCGAGCGTAACACTACAATTCCAACAAGTAAGTCACAAGTATTCTCGACAGCTGCTGATAATCAACCAGCAGTAGACATTCACGTATTACAAGGTGAGCGTCCAATGTCGGCTGACAACAAAACGTTAGGTCGTTTCCAATTAACTGACCTTCCACCAGCACCACGTGGTATTCCACAAATCGAAGTAACATTCGATATTGATGCGAACGGTATCGTTAACGTACGTGCGAAAGACTTAGGAACAAGCAAAGAGCAAGCTATTACAATCCAATCTTCTTCAGGTCTTTCTGATGAAGAAGTAGAACGTATGGTACAAGAAGCGGAAGCAAATGCTGACGCTGACCAAAAACGTAAGGAAGAAGTTGAACTTCGTAACGAAGCTGACCAACTTGTATTCCAAACAGACAAAGTTGTAAAAGATTTAGAAGGTAAAGTAGATGCAGCTGAAGTTGCAAAAGCAACAGAAGCGAAAGAAGCATTACAAGCTGCAATTGAGAAAAACGAGCTTGAAGAAATTCGTGCGAAAAAAGATGCTTTACAAGAAATCGTACAACAATTAACTGTTAAATTATACGAGCAGGCTCAAGCAGCTGCTGGTCAAGCAGAAGGTGCGCAAGGTGCACAAGATGCTGGCGCAAAGAAAGACAATGTAGTTGACGCTGAGTTTGAAGAAGTAAAAGAAGACAAGTAATTCAATTGTAAACATAATAAGTAAGATGACAAAAAGTCAAAGTCAAGCGTGCCTTGACTTTGACTTTTTTCACGAATGAGAAGCGATGTGTGAGGATCTTAAGTTTTTCGCTTTGCATACTGTAAGTGAGGAAACTTTGTTGCAAAGCACTTTCTTTCGGTGTTAAAATTACGTTTATGTGAAAGATTCGGGGGTTGTAAATTTATGAGTAAACGAGACTATTATGAGGTCCTTGGACTTAGCAAGGGCGCTTCAACAGATGAAATTAAAAAAGCGTATCGTCGTTTGGCTAAAAAATACCATCCAGACGTAAGCAAAGAAGAAAATGCAATTGAAAAGTTTAAAGAAGTACAAGAAGCATACGAAGTGTTAAGTGATGATCAAAAGCGTGCACAGTACGATCAATTTGGTCATGCTGGTGCAAATCAAGGATTCGGTGGATTTGGCGGCGGAGGAGACTTCGGCGGTGGCTTCGGTTTTGAAGATATATTTAGTTCTTTCTTTGGCGGTGGCGGCGGCAGACGTCGTGATCCAAATGCTCCGCGCCAAGGTGCTGACTTACAATATCAAGTCACTTTAGATTTTGAAGAAGCTATTTTTGGTAAGGAATTAAATGTGGAAATTCCAGTAGAAGATCCATGTGATACTTGTAAAGGTAGTGGAGCAAAACCAGGAACTTCAAAAGAAACATGTAAACATTGTTCAGGCTCTGGTCAAGTGAGTGTAGAACAAAACACACCGTTTGGTCGTATCGTAAATCGTCAAGCTTGTGGTCATTGTTCAGGAACTGGACAAATTATTAAAGAAAAATGTACGACATGTCACGGTTCAGGTAAAGTTCGTAAACGTAAAAAAATCAATGTTAAAATTCCAGCGGGTATCGATAATGGTCAACAAATTCGTGTGTCTGGAAAAGGTGAAGCCGGCGTAAATGGCGGACCAGCAGGAGACTTATATGTTGTCGTTCATGTAAGAAATCATGAATTCTTCGAGCGTGAAGGAGATCACATTATTTGCGAAATGCCATTAACATTTGCGCAAATGGCGCTTGGTGATGAAGTGGAAGTTCCTACTGTTCATGGTAAAGTGAAGCTGAAAATTCCAGCAGGAACACAAACTGGAACAGAATTCCGCTTAAAAGGAAAAGGTGCTCCGAACGTACGTGGATACGGCCAAGGAGATCAATATGTAGTCGTTCGTGTTGTTGTACCGACGAAATTGACTTCGCAGCAAAAAGATTTATTACGTGAATTTGCAGGACAAGAAGAGCAGGATGATAGTTTATTCGGAAAGCTTAAACGTGCTTTCAAAGGGGAATAATGGAAATAAAAAATGGAGTTGGTAAATTGTGAAATGGTCAGAAATTAGTATTCATACAACAGAAGAAGCAGTAGAAGCTGTCTCTCATATTTTACATGAAGCTGGTGCTAGTGGAGTTGCGATTGAGGATCCAGCGGAGTTAACGAAAGAGCGCGAGCAACAATATGGTGAAATTTATGCATTGAACCCAGATGAATATCCGGCGGAAGGTGTATTAATAAAAGCGTATTTCCCGCAAACGGATTCTTTACATGAAACGATTGCAGGTGTAAAATCATCTATTGATGTGCTTCCATCTTACGACATCGAAATTGGTACTGGAAATATTACCGTTAACGAAGTCAATGAAGAAGATTGGGCTACTGCTTGGAAAAAATATTACCATCCAGTACAAATTTCTGATACATTCACAATCGTACCGACTTGGGAAGAATATACACCATCTTCTCCTGATGAAAAAATCATTGAATTAGACCCGGGTATGGCGTTTGGTACAGGAACTCATCCAACAACAACGATGTGTATCCGTGCTTTAGAAAAAACAGTACAGCCAGGTGACACTATTATTGATGTAGGAACAGGTTCTGGTGTACTTAGTATTGCGGCTGCAAAATTAGGTGCGTCTTCTGTTCAAGCATATGATTTAGATCCGGTTGCGGTTGAAAGTGCAGAAATGAATGTACGTTTAAATAAAACAGATGATATCGTGTCTGTTGGACAAAATAGTCTTTTAGAAGGCATTGAAGGTCCTGTTGATTTAATCGTAGCTAACTTATTAGCAGAAATTATTCTATTATTCCCTGAAGATGCAGCAAGAGTTGTGAAGTCAGGTGGATTATTTATTACATCGGGCATTATTGCTGCGAAGGAAAAAGTAATTTCTGAGGCGTTAGAACAAGCTGGATTTACAATTGAAGAAGTGTTACGAATGGAAGATTGGGTAGCAATTATTGCACGAAATGCGTAATATAGATTTTAGTCTATAATGAAAAGGGGAGTCTCTCACTATAAGGTGAGAGACTTGCCGTTTGTTATATGAAAAATGATAACGTTTCGTTCTTTTCGTAAGTGTTGACTTACGAAAGGAACGAAACTCTACTAAGGTGATTATATGCAACGTTATTTTGTAGAAGAGAAATATGTAAATGAGACAAGTATTCGCATTGTAGGTGATGACGTACATCATATCGCAAGAGTGATGCGTATGTCAGCTGGTGATCATATTTATTGCTGTGTAAACGGAAAAACAGCAGTATGTTCAATTGATGAAATTACCAGTGAATTTATTAATACGGCTATTGTAGAATGGGTAGAGGCGTCAAGTGAACTTCCTGTTTTCGTGACGATTGCAAGTGGACTGCCAAAAGGAGACAAGCTAGAGTTAATTTTTCAAAAAGGAACTGAGCTTGGGGCAGCTGCATTCTTACCATTTCAAGCATCTCGCTCTATCGTAAAATGGGATGCGAAAAAAGCTGATAAAAAAGTTGAGCGTTTAAGAAAAATTGTGAAAGAAGCTGCGGAACAATCACATAGAAGTGAAATTCCAGAAGTACATGCTCCGGCATCATTTAAGCAATTGCTTTCAATGAGTGGTGAGTATGATGTTTGTCTTGTTGCTTACGAAGAGGAAGCAAAACAAGGTGAGAAATCTAATTTTGCGAAAGCTTTAACGACAATGAAACCAGGTCAAAAGCTATTGATTGTATTTGGCCCAGAAGGCGGTTTAGCTGAGGAAGAGATTACAGCGCTTCGTGAACATAAATTTGTACCATGTAGTTTAGGACCAAGAATTTTAAGAACAGAAACGGCGCCGTTATACGCGTTAAGTGCTGCTTCGTATCATTTTGAATTGATGGGGTGATGATCAATGTCAACTGTTGCGTTCCATACGTTAGGTTGTAAAGTAAACCACTATGAAACAGAAGCCATTTGGCAATTGTTTAAACAAGGTGGTTATGAAAGAACAGAATATGAAAAGAAAGCTGATGTATATGTTATTAACACATGTACAGTAACGAATACTGGGGACAAAAAAAGCCGTCAAGTAATCAGACGTGCTGTGCGTCAAAATCCAGATGCAGTTATTTGCGTAACGGGATGTTATGCACAAACATCTCCAGCTGAAATTATGGCGATTCCGGGTGTAGATATTGTAGTTGGTACACAGGATCGTGAAAAGATGTTAGGTTACATCGAAGAATTCCGTAAAGAGCGTCAACCAATTAATGCTGTCCGTAATATTATGAAAACACGTGTGTATGAAGAACTTGATGTACCTTATTTCACGGATCGTACACGTGCGTCTTTAAAAATACAAGAGGGTTGCAATAACTTCTGTACATTCTGTATCATTCCTTGGGCGCGTGGTTTAATGCGTTCTCGTGATGGAAAAGAAGTTATTAAACAAGCACAACAATTAGTGGATGCAGGCTATAAAGAAATCGTATTAACGGGTATTCATACAGGTGGATACGGCGAAGACATAAAAGATTATAACTTAGCTGGATTACTTCGTGATATGGAAGCGGAAGTAGGCGGATTAAAACGTCTTCGTATTTCTTCTATTGAAGCGAGTCAAATTTCAGATGAAGTAATTGAAGTGTTAGATAAATCTGAAGTAGTTGTACGCCACTTGCATATTCCGTTGCAATCTGGTTCTAATACTGTATTAAAACGTATGCGTCGTAAATATACGATGGAGTTCTTCCAAGAGCGTTTAGATCGTTTGAAAGAAGCGTTACCAGGCCTTGCGATTACATCTGACGTAATCGTTGGTTTCCCAGGTGAAACAGAAGAAGAATTCATGGAAACATACAATTTCATTAAAGAGAACCGCTTTTCTGAGTTACATGTGTTCCCTTACTCAAAACGTACAGGAACACCTGCAGCACGCATGGAAGATCAAGTTCCTGAAGATGTGAAGAATGATCGTGTTCATCGTTTAATTGAGCTATCTAATCAATTAGCGAAAGAATATGCATCAGCGTTTGAAGGTGAAGTGCTTGAAATCATTCCAGAAGAGCAATTTAAAGACGGCGACCGTGAAGGGTTATATGTAGGGTATACAGATAACTACTTGAAAATTGTATTTGAAGGATCAGAAGAATTAATTGGTAAGCTAGTGAAAGTGAAAATTACGAAAGCTGGTTATCCATATAACGAAGCGCAATTTGTTCGTGTTCTTGAAGATGATGTAAAAAAAGAATCAGCTAGCGCATAAAAAGAGCGTGCAACCGGAAACGGTTTGCATGCTTTCTTTATTTGAAGCGGTTAAGTACTATAAGGTGGGGAGGCGTTTCATGCATCCCTGTATGAAAAAAGATGAAATGATAAAAATATAGTTGTCTTCATCAGTAAAGGATACTAGCTATTTGCATAACTTTTGAAAAGGAAATGCTTCTATTCTTCTTTTATTCTGCCAAATAGTTGACCTGAAGTGATAAAATGTATTATAATCGTAAAAGACATGCTGAAGAAGTGTTTCTTTTTGCATGCTGAAGTTAGTATGTAAGTGTGATGTTTCGGAGGGAGGGAAAGAGAATGTCAAAAACAGTCGTTCGTAAAAACGAGTCTTTGGAGGATGCACTTCGCCGTTTTAAAAGATCGGTTTCTAAAACTGGTACACTTGCTGAAGCAAGAAAGCGCGAGTTTTATGAAAAACCAAGTGTAAAACGTAAGAAGAAATCTGAAGCGGCAAGAAAGCGTAAATTCTAAGAGAGGGTGTAAGTTATGAGTCTTCTCGGTCGTTTAAACGATGATATGAAACAAGCGATGAAGAATAAACAAAAAGAAAAATTAACCGTTATTCGTATGGTTAAGGCTGCTTTACAAAATGAAGGTATTAAACTGCAACATACTCTTACTGAAGAAGAGGAAATAACAGTTTTAGCTCGTGAAGTAAAACAGTATAAGGACTCCCTCCTTGAATTTAAAAAAGCTGGTCGTGAAGACCTTGTTAATAAACTGCAAAGTGAAATTCAGATTTTAAGCGCATATTTGCCAGAGCAATTAACTGAAGAAGAACTAGTTGATGTAATCAAGCAAGTTATTTCTGAAGTTGGTGCGACTTCTAAAGCAGATATGGGTAAGGTGATGACTGCTATTATGCCGAAAGTAAAAGGTAAAACAGACGGATCACTTGTGAATAAGCTGGTTATCCAGCTATTAGCGTAAAAAAACGTCTCATTTCGTATGAGACGTTTTTTTAATGTTCTTATTAAGGAGAAACGCTATATTGCTTAAAAAGGGTTTCTATAAGTGATAGAAACCCCTCTAGTTAAAGTTTCAATTTATTATTTCCTTGTATAATTCCGATTCTACACCTATTCTTACTTCCTTGACTAAAACTTCTTTCGCAAATAAAAGCTAAGTACCGAACCTTCTGAAAATCAGATTGAAGTTTTATAGCTTGCTCTTCAGCATAATCCTCAAAGGTAACGAAAGAGATTCTAACTATTTTAGATTTTGCATCAGTTGCATAAAATGGCCGGATATTACTGTCGATAATTTGTTTTATAACATTCGAAATTTCTTGACTAAAGCCAATTTACTTTCGTATTTCCTCATTTATTAATTCATTTTTTAATGAACCCTAATATTTTTTGAAATTCATATAACAACCATCTATAAAATATTCTTACTTACAACGTAACATTCAGAGTGGAGAAATTTTCTTTTTTTTTGATTTTATCCCTCATTAACGGGCAGCCCGATTGGTGAGGGGGGATTAAAGTTTCACTTTATCTCATTTGTCCAATAAATGACAACTACTTATTCTATGGTCAGTATGTCACATCCAGAACGAATTGTAACAGTTTTTTTCAAGTTTCTAACTTCTCGCTAGGCTCAATTTCTTAATGTAACTTGTACTGATATCCTGTAGGGGCGCATATTCTTGTATTAATACTTCTATTATTAAAGGTAACATCCTCTGATCCATCATTGTCCTGACAAATATGATTTCATATAGCGACTGTTTTAATTAACATGATATGAACTCTTACAGAATATAGTTATGTTAGTGAAGTCGTTATAACACGATAGGCACTTGTGAAGAAATACATATATATGGGATGAGAGGGGGTCTTTCGAGATGAAGAAATTAGAACAAATGAAAAATTGGTTGACAAAACAAGTAGACCTACCAGTGGATGTATTAATGGATCTACCTCGGATTACTCTTGTTGGGCAAATACATATTTATATAGAAAATCATCGGGGGTTATTAGTGTTTTCAGATAAAGAAGTGCGATTACTTTTAAAACACGGTCAATTATTAATTAAAGGACAATCCTTTGTTATTAAAACGATTCTTCCAGAAGAGCTTTTGCTCGAAGGGATAATTGAGCAAGTAACATTTTTAGAAAATGAAAAAAAAGGTGATTGAAGTGAAACTTCCATTTGTGAAGTTTTTCTTCTTTATCCTGTAAAAGTTCCGTTGATAGAGACTGATTACAGTTTTACTCGGTTTCATTTTAGTACGAGCTATTTTAATGTTTCAAATAAAAAGTAGTATATCTACTTTTAGAAAGGTAGTGAAGGTGGTAAATGAAAAATAAATGGTTTATAAAGTGGCTTGGATATGTAAAAGTGCGAATTGAAGGTAGAGGAGCGGAACGGTTTGTTAATGAATGTGTACGGAGGAATTTATTAGTTTGGGATGTTAAAAAGATAGCTGATGAAACGTTAGTTTTTTGTATGTTGTTACGCGATGTGAAAAAAATAAAACCAATTTATAGAAAAAATGAATGTAAATTATATTTTATTGGACGTTATGGTTTTCCTTTTTGGAATAAGCGTTTAATTAAAAATAGTGGATTTTTAATTGGTTTTTTAATTTTCTTTTTTGGTGTGATTGCAATGTCAAATATGGTTTGGAAAATTGAAATTACAGGAGCAAAACCTGAAACGGAATATATATTGATGAAAGAATTGGATAAAATGGGTATTAAAAAAGGGAAACTACAATTTCAAATGCCGAATGTAGAAGATGTACAACGCCATTTGACAGATAATATTAATGCCATTACTTGGGCGGGACTAGAAGTAAGAGGAACGACGTATCATTTTAAAATTGTTGAAAAAAACGAACCGAAGAAAGAAAAGGAACAAAGGCCGCAAAATTTAGTAGCAAAAAAAGAAGCGATTATTACAAAGACGTTCGTAGAAGTTGGAAAGCCGGTTGTACTGAAAAATGATCATGTAGAAAAAGGGCAGATTCTCGTATCAGGAATATATGGTAATGAGGAAAGTCCGACGATTGTTTCAGCGAAAGGTATTGTGTATGGAGAAACGTGGTATACATCTAAGGTGGATGTCCCGTTAAAGACGCAATTCCAAGTGTATACTGGTAATGTATACAATGAACATTTTCTTAAATTTGGGGATACGAAAATAAAAATATGGGGATTTCAGCATGATAAGTATAAACGCTCTCGTACTGAAAGTGTAAAGCATGATGTGAAATTATTTGGTTTTACACTGCCGATTGCATATGAAAAAGATGTTGTGAGAGAAGAGGAAGAAGCGAATCGAGAATATACAGAAAAGCAAGCGCTGAAAGTAGCGAAAGAGATGGCCGAAAAAGAACTAAAGAAAAAATTGGATGAACATGCTATGATTGTAAGTGATAAGATTTTGAGTAAAGAGGTTGAGGCGGGTCAACTAAAGGTCACATTGCATTATACTGTGGTTGAAAATATTGCAGAGCCACAACCAATATCCGAATCCGATATTCAAGGAGACTGAGTAATGGCAGAACAATTAGTAGAAATGAACCAACAATTGGAAAATACTAACGAAGCAATCGCTCTTTTTGGAGTCAATGATGCACATTTAAAAGTAATTGAACGAGAACTGAATGTATCGATCGTAACTAGAGGAGAAACTGTTCATGTATCTGGGGCAGTTGAAACGGTGACACTCGTAGAAAAAATCTTACAGCAATTACTTGTTGTAATTCGTAAAAGTATATCAATTTCAGAGAGAGATGTTGCGTATGCAATTCAGCTTGCACAACAAGGGAAAATTGCTCAATTTGAAGAGTTATATGAAGAAGAAATTTTCAAGACTGCAAAAGGTAAATCCATTCGTGTAAAAACAATGGGGCAAAGACGATATATTCATGCGATGAAGAAGAATGATATTGTCTTTGGGATAGGGCCTGCAGGAACTGGAAAAACATACTTAGCTGTAGTAATGGCTGTGAGGGCTTTAAAACAAGGGTATGTAAAGAAAATTATTTTAACAAGACCTGCTGTAGAAGCTGGAGAAAATTTAGGTTTTTTACCAGGGGATTTGAAAGAGAAGGTAGATCCATACTTACGCCCATTATATGATGCCTTACATGATATTCTTGGACAAGAATATACGCAGCGTATGATGGAGCGAGGAGTAATTGAAATCGCGCCGCTTGCTTATATGAGGGGGCGTACGCTTGATGATTCATTTGTTATTTTAGATGAGGCTCAAAATACAACGGGTGCTCAAATAAAAATGTTTTTAACAAGATTAGGTTTTAGTTCTAAAATGGTTATTACAGGGGATCCTTCACAAGTAGACTTGCCAAAAGGGGTAAAATCAGGACTATCTATAGCTGCTAATATTTTATCTGGTGTATCAGGTCTGTCATTTATTACATTAGAACAAACGGACGTTGTGAGACATCCATTGGTGCAACGTATTATTGAGGCATATGATAAAATGGAATGATCCTATTTGTCAGGATCATTTCTTTTTGTATGATAAGGTTGGCGAACGTCATATTTTTTACTATCATGAAAGATAAGGAAAATAAACTATAGGTACTAGTGTATAAAATGTTGCCTCAAAGTATCGTTTGGTAGAAGAAATGAAAGCTATAAATAGTTTCACTTTATTTCTGGAGAGGAGAAGGTATTGAAATCATGTCAAGATCTCAAGAAATTTCTAAGTGGTTTCGTAATTTACAACATTCGAAAAAACTAAGTTGGATTTCTTACGTTGTATTAGGAGCAGTGCTGTTTTTTGCGCTTATGAATAATGTAAAACCAGAGCAATTAGATGTTAATATGTATTCTATTGCGAAAAAGACAATCCATTCTCCTATAAAAATTGAAGATAAAGTTACAACGGATAAAAAGAAAAAAGAAGCCGCTACAAAAGTTGAAGATCAATATACATATAAAAGTGAGTATAAACAAAACAAAGTTGATATTGTGAATGACGTCTTTGCTAAAGTGGATGAAGTGGTGCAAGAGATTAAAGCTGTTGGACCGGATGATCAAAAAAAGATGACTGATGCTGAGAAAGTGGAGAAGTTAAAAAAGAAACTACCCGCTGACTTAACGAAAGAATTATCTGATTCAAACTTACTAAGTTTGATTAATGCAGATTCGAGCCAATTAGTATTAGCGAAAGATGCTGCGGTCACAGCGATTAATAGTATCATGACTGAGCATATTAAAATGGACGAATTGAAAGATGCGAAAGAACGATATGTAAGTGAGATGAATAGTGTTAATGTTGATAATGGTTTAAAAGAGTCAATTAAGGCGCTAGGAAGATATGCAATTTCAGCAAACTATTTTTATGACCCGATCTTAACGAAAGAGAAGAGAAAAGCAGAGGAAGATTTAGTTCCACCTGTTTATATTCTTCAAGGACAAGTTCTTGTTAGAGAAGGTGAAACAATTTCAAGTGATGTGTATAATCAGTTGAAATTAGTTGGTTTGTTAGAAAAAGGGAACGGCTTTCAACCTTATGTTGGATTAGCGGTACTCATTGGTGTGTTACTATACTTTATGCATAAACAATTTGAATTATTTTTAAAGAGAAAAAGAGAAGATAGACCGTATGTTTTAGCGTATATTACAATTTTGTCTATCACAATCGTCTTAATGAAAATCATTAGTTTGTTTCAAAAACTTGAATACGCGGGGATTGCATATGTTGTCCCAGTTGCGATGGGAACAATACTTGTAAAACTAATGATTGGTGATCGATTTGTCTTTTTAACGAGTATGATTTTTTCTGTATGCGGAAGTATTATGTTTAATGAAGGAGTAACGAGTACATTAAATTATAGTGTAGGGATTTACGTATTGTTAAGTTCATTATCGGTTAGTATTTTCTTGCGAGAAAAAAATCGTCGTACAATGATTTTACAAGCTGGTATACTCGTTTCTGTATTAAATGTAGTCGTATTGGCGGCGCTCTTATTATTACGTAATGGGAATTTTTCGCCTCTTGAAATTGGTACGCAATTATTAATGGCTTCACTTTCAGGGATTATATCATCCGTTTTGGCTATGGGGATTTTACCATATTTAGAAAGTGGACTTGGAATCGTATCAAGCATGAAGCTTATGGAACTATCAAGTCCAAATCATCCGCTTTTACGCAGAATTTTGTTAGAAGCGCCAGGGACATATCATCATAGTGTAATGGTAGCGAATCTTTCTGAGGCTGCTTGTGAAGCAGTCGGGGCAAATGGTGTATTAGCGCGTGTAGGGGCATATTATCATGATGTAGGAAAAACAGTACAACCGCAATTTTTTATTGAAAACCAAATGGGAATTGAAAACCCGCATGATAAATTAGATCCTGTAACGAGTAAAGATATTATAATTGCTCACGTAACGGATGGAGTAAGAATGCTCGAAGAATATCATATTCCACAAGAAATTATTGATATCGCTGGGCAACATCACGGTACAACGTTACTGAAATATTTTTATTATAAAGCTATTAAAGAAGATAAAGAAAAATATACAGAAGAGATGTTCCGTTATCCAGGTTCAAAAGCAACTTCGAAAGAATCGGCAATTGTTGGTATTGCTGATAGTGTAGAAGCTGCGGTACGTTCTATGAATCACCCAACGCCAGAACAAATTAATAATTTGGTGCAAAGTATTATTAAAGATCGACTACAAGACGGTCAATTTAGTGAATGTGATTTGACGTTTAAGGAACTACAAATCGTTGGAAAAACGTTGTGTGAAACGTTAAATGGTATTTTCCATTCGCGTATTACATATCCGGAACTTCCGGAAGAAAAGGAGAAAGAATGAGTTTGTTAATTGATTTTATTGATGAAACAGAAGAAGTAAAAGAAGCGTATATGAGTTTAATTCGTGAAGTGTTAGAAAAAGCAGCTCAAATGGAAAATATCGAGGATGGTGCGGAGGTATCGGTGACATTTGTAGATAATGAGCGCATTAGAGAAATTAATCGTGATTACCGAGATAAAGATCAACCTACAGATGTAATATCCTTTGCGATGGAAGAAATGGGAGAAGGAGAAATGGAGATTGTTGGTGCAGAGATGCCACGCATGTTAGGTGATCTTATTATCTCTATTCCAAGGGCGAAAGAGCAAGCTGAAGAGTACGGACATTCTTTCGATCGTGAACTTGGATTTTTGGCATTACATGGCTTTTTACATTTACTTGGTTATGATCACATGACAGAAGAAGATGAAAAAGAAATGTTCGGAAGACAAAAAGAAATTTTAGAAGCTTTTGGATTAGGACGATGAAAAAAGGAAAACTTATAGATAGTTTTGGATATGCTATAGCTGGTATATTCTTTTGTTTTCGTCATGAGCGAAATATGAAAATCCATTATTTAGCCGCAGTCATTGTTATATGCTGCGGCTTTTATTTCCATATTACGAGAACAGAGTGGATGATATTACTTATTGTAATAGGGAGTGTAATGAGTTTAGAAATGGTAAATACGGCTGTGGAAAAAACAGTAGATTTAGCGACTGCCGATATTCATCCATTTGCAAAAATTGCAAAGGATGTTGCGGCAGGAGCGGTTTTATTGTTTGCAATTATAGCTGTTATAATTGGTGCTATTATCTTTTTACCGTATATGGTATAGTTGCATTCCGAAGCTTTTATTAAGCTTTGGAAGTGCCGTAAGGGGCTTTAATGAGAGAGTGTACCTCTTCATAGCTGTGAACAGGAAGGATGCGGGAATATGAATAGTAAACAATTAATTCTAGAAGCAATCGAAGCGCGTAAACAAGCGTACGTACCATATTCTAAATTTCAAGTAGGTGCAGCACTATTAACGCGCGATGGAAAAGTATATCGTGGATGTAATGTTGAGAATGCATCATATGGCTTATGTAATTGTGCTGAAAGAACAGCTTTATTTAAGGCGGTTTCTGAAGGAGATAAAGAATTTGTAGCCATTGCGGTTGTAGCAGATACAAAGCGCCCAGTACCTCCTTGTGGAGCATGTCGACAAGTTATGGTAGAATTATGTAAACAGGATACGAAAGTATACTTAACAAATTTACATGGTGACGTTCAAGAGACGACAGTCGGAGAATTGTTACCAGGAGCATTTTTAGCGGAGGATTTACATGAATAGAAAAGGTTATAAATCAGGTTTTGTCTCTATTATTGGCAGACCGAATGTTGGGAAATCTACATTTTTAAATCGTATTATCGGCCAGAAAATTGCTATTATGAGTGATAAGCCACAAACGACTCGTAATAAAATTCAAGGTGTATATACAGAAAATGATGCACAAGTTATTTTCATTGATACACCAGGAATACATAAACCTAAACATAAACTAGGCGACTTCATGGTGAAGATGGCGCAAACGACATTAAAAGAAGTTGATATCGTTCTGTTTATGGTTAATGCTGTCGAAGGCTTTGGTCGTGGTGAAGAATTCATCATCGAGAAGTTAAAAGAAACGAAACAACCAGTATTTTTAGTAATTAATAAAATTGACCAACTTCATCCAGAGCAATTACTAGAGTTAATTGATCAATATCGTAAACTACATGAGTTTGCAGAGATTGTACCAATTTCTGCGTTAGACGGTAATAATGTGGACGCTTTAATTGGAACAATTAAAAAGTATTTACCAGAAGGACCACAATACTATCCAGATAATCAAGTAACGGATCATCCGGAGAGATTTATTATTGCAGAGCTTATTCGTGAGAAAGTACTACATTTAACACGTGAAGAAGTGCCGCATTCTGTGGCTGTTGTTATCGATGCGATTCAAAAGCGTGAGGGCGGGGCAGTTTATATAAATGCAACGATTGTTGTTGAACGTGCATCACAAAAAGGAATCATCATCGGAAAACAAGGGAAAATGTTAAAAGAAGTTGGTAAGCGAGCTCGTTTTGATATTGAAGCGCTACTTGGTTCTAAAGTATTTTTAGAAGTATGGGTAAAAGTGCAAAAAGATTGGCGTAATAAAATGTCTCAGCTTCGTGACCTAGGTTTCCGCGAGGATGAGTACTAAAATAGAGTCAAGCTGTAATCAGTGGATGGTTGGTTCATCCACTGATTATTGGTTTTTATGAACTTTGATAAATTAGGAAAAATTTTTCTCACATGAAAATGGACAAAATGGGTCAATTTAATAACAACAAAGGAAATTGGTTTATAGGCTACGCTTATTGAGAAAGGTGGATTCTTATGCTAGATTTTACCTGGAAGTTTTTCTCCAAAACAGGAAGCATTGAAACGTACTTGCTTTTGAAAGAAATGGAAAAAGACGTAAACGATGAGATGGATCAACATGAAGAGGAGCTAGCGCATCTAGACTCTCCAATTTCTTGACCCGTTTTGTTCAAACCTTGGATGGTGACGAACATGTTTCAAAAAGTTGAGGGCATCGTTATCCGTACGACAGATTACGGAGAAACGAACAAGATTGTTACAATATTCTCAAGAGAACTTGGTAAGGTAAGTGCAATGGCAAGAGGGGCAAAAAAACCGAAAAGCCGATTAGCATCTGTGTCGCAATTAATGACACATGGCCAGTTTCTTATTCAAATGGGATCTGGGCTTGGAACATTGCAACAAGGCGAGATTATTTCAACTATGAAAGAAATTCGCGAGGATATATTTTTAACTGCTTATGCATCATTTATTGTTGAATTAACTGATAAAGCAACAGAAGATAAAAAACATAATCCGTATTTATTTGAAATGTTATATCAAACGTTGCATTATATGTGTGAGGGTGTTGATCCAGAAGTATTATCATTAATTTATCAAACGAAAATGCTTCCGGTATTAGGGATGCGCCCGTACTTTGATACATGTGCGATTTGTCATCAAGAAACAGACTTTGTCGCCTTCTCCGTTAGGGAAGGCGGTTTTCTGTGCTCACGTCATGCAGAGCAAGACCCGTATCGTATACCGGTAGGAGAAGCTGTTCATAAATTATTACGTCTTTTCTTCCATTTCGATTTACATAGGCTCGGAAATGTATCGGTAAAGGATAGCACAAAAAAACAAATGCGTTTAGTATTGAATACATATTATGATGAATATTGCGGAATTTATTTGAAATCAAGACGTTTTTTAGAACAACTTGATAAGTTTCAAATATAATTTTGGGCCGTATACGGTCCTTTTTACATACTTTCTTTTTCGAATAGCATATTTAGTATATAATATTTAAGAGATAGTATAACTTTTTTCGTTGTGCATTAAAGGTGGTGATTATCATAGAGCTGAATAAACGGCAAGAACATATCATTCAGATTGTAAAAGATCACGGTCCTATTACAGGGGAATCAATTGCAGCGCAATTGGGTCTAACACGTGCGACGCTAAGACCAGACTTAGCAATTTTAACGATGGCTGGTTATTTAGAAGCACGTCCACGCGTAGGTTATTTTTATACGGGTAAAACTGGGGGGCAGCTATTATCTGAAGCTGTTAAGAAAATTAAAGTACAAGATTATCAATCTAGACCGGTTGTAATTGATAAAAATGTTTCCGTATACGATGCAATTTGTACGATGTTTTTAGAGGACGTTGGTACATTGTTCGTTGTAGATCAGATGACTCTATTAGTTGGTGTTGTGTCTCGTAAAGATTTATTAAGAGCGAGCTTAGGAAAGCAGGATTTAACCTCTCTTCCGGTTAATATTATCATGACAAGGATGCCAAACATTGCGATGTGTCGTAGAGAGGATTCTTTATATGATATTGCGATGGAATTAATAGAAAGACAGATTGATGCAATGCCAGTTGTAAAAGATACGAAACAAGGTTTAGAAGTGATTGGGCGAATTACAAAAACAAATATTACACGTGCGTTTGTAAATTTAGTAAATAACGAATAAGTGTAATTTGTTTAAAGTGAGGTAATGTAATGGATAATAAAATCGTATATGTCGTATCTGACTCTGTAGGGGAAACGGCTGATTTGGTTGTTCGAGCAGCAATGGGGCAATTCCCGTTTGCTCCTGATATTAGACGTGTACCGTATGTAGAAGATACAGGGACATTAAAAGAAGTGATTTCGATTGCTAAGAGTAATCAAGCACTTATATGTTTTACGTTAGTTAAGCCTGATATGCGCAAATATTTAGTAACAGAGGCTGCAAAAGAAGGGGTAGAGGCATACGATATTATCGGCCCTCTTATTGATCAAATTGAAGAAATTACGGGGCAAGTGCCGAGATATGAGCCAGGCGTTGTCCGTAGGTTAGATGAAGAATACTTTAAAAAGATTGAAGCGATTGAGTTTGCTGTGAAGTATGATGACGGCAGAGATGCACGAGGTATTTTAAAAGCGGATATCGTGTTGATTGGTGTTTCGCGTACATCAAAAACACCACTTTCCCAATATTTAGCTCATAATAAACGCTTGAAAGTTGCGAATGTACCACTCGTGCCAGAAGTTGACCCACCTGAAGAACTATATCAAGTGGCAAAAGAAAAATGTTTCGGTTTGAAAATTACGCCAGATAAGTTAAATCATATTCGAAAAGAACGATTAAAATCACTTGGATTAAGTGATGGAGCAACATATGCAAATATTAATCGTATTCAAGAAGAAATTGATCACTTTGAGGAAGTAATTAGTAAAATAAATTGTCAAGTAATCGATGTATCGAATAAAGCAATTGAAGAAACAGCAAATATTATTGTGAATGCAGTGCAAAACCAAAAAATGTTTTAGCACATTTACCAAAGGTGAATGTGCTTTTTTCGCTCGTGTGAAATATGGTACCTATGGATTTTGTAATAGATTGTAGTGTAATGGTTATACTTATACTCCTTTGTCTTTTAGTATATTCAAGGTGTGAGTTTGTCATCCTGAAATGTAAGATGAAAAAATAAAGGGATATGTAGCGTAGTTGAAGAAAATATATTATAATAAAAAATTGTGATAAAAACCTATATTTTACGTTTAGACTTTAATTTTTCAGAATAAACTAGGGATAGGATTTACGAAAAAGACATGTAATTACGTTAAATCGACAAAATCTATACAAGAAAACGCACATTATGGAAGGATTCACAGAAGGGATGTAGAATACAGAAATATGCAAAGCATTGACAACATATTAGTTGGTGTAGATGTATATCCCGTGAAGGCTGAAATTGTGCAAGTTGGAGCGGAATTTCATGTCGGAATTTTGTTTGTCGCATCATATGCTCATCCTTTAAGGAAATAGCAAGGCAATTGGATCTTTGTAGATACTGAACAAAATGGAGTTGATCGTTATATGGATCAACATGAAAAAGTTACAAATCTCAAGATCAAACAGTATATGTAGCTTGCTACTCTTCTTATAAAAAGGTGTGTATGTATTGTTTCTAAGAGATACATTTGTAACAGATGAGCAAATGTATACAATTTTATATAGCAAGTATGTATATGCGATTTATGCAGATAAAGGACCTATAGGAAAGGTTCAAAATCGTTTATACAATGTAATCGGCAACACTTTCTAACAAGTTTAGAAAAATATTGTCGAATTATAAAGGAATTTTTTAATTTATATCGAATACAAAATACGACACGGAGATGGAGTTATGGGGAACAGAATTCCCGAAGAAGTTGTTGAACAGATTCGGACATCATCCGATATTGTAGAAGTCATTGGTGAATACGTTCAACTTAGAAAACAGGGGCGTAACTATTTCGGCCTTTGTCCATTTCATGGTGAGAATTCTCCTTCATTCTCTGTTTCATCTGATAAGCAAATTTTTCATTGCTTCGGATGTGGAGAAGGTGGAAATGTATTTTCCTTTCTAATGAAAATGGAAGGACTGGCTTTTACCGAGGCTGTTCAAAAGCTAGGCGAAAGAAATGGAATTGCGGTTGCAGAGTATACATCAGGGCAAGGACAACAAGAAGACATATCTGATGACACTGTCATCATGCAACAAGCTCATGAATTATTGAAAAAGTATTATCATCATTTATTAGTAAATACGGAAGAGGGAAATGAAGCACTTTCATATTTATTAAACCGTGGTATTACGAAAGAGATGATTGAGAAGTTTGAAATTGGTTATGCATCACCTGCTTGGGATGCAGCGACGAAAATTTTACAAAAAAGAGGTTTATCGCTGTCTAGTATGGAACAAGCTGGCCTTCTAATAAGAAGTGAGAAGGATGGTAGTCATTATGATCGCTTCCGTGGAAGAGTTATGTTCCCGATCTATACGTTACAAGGTAAGGTGATAGCGTTTAGTGGAAGGGCGTTAGGAGATGACACTCCGAAATATTTAAATAGCCCTGAAACACCGATTTTTCACAAAAGTAAATTGTTGTATAACTTCCACCAAGCAAGACCGTTTATTAGAAAGCGTGGGCAAGTGGTTCTTTTCGAAGGATATGCCGATGTACTAGCTGCGGTAAAAAGTGGTGTGGAAGAAGCTGTTGCGACAATGGGAACAGCTTTAACTGAAGAACAAGCAAAACTTCTGCGACGTAACGTTGAAACTGTTGTTCTTTGCTATGATGGTGATAAAGCAGGGCGAGAAGCGACGATGAAAGCAGGGCAATTATTGCTAAAAGTTGGTTGCCAAGTGAAAGTCACATCCTTGCCAGATAAGCTTGATCCTGATGAATATGTGCAACAATATGGGACTACTGCTTTTGAAAATCTTGTGAAATCAAGTGTGAGTTTTGTTGGTTTTAAAATAAATTATTTGCGTTTAGGGAAAAATTTGCAAGATGAGTCTGGCAAAGAAGAATATGTGAAGAGTGTTTTAAAAGAGTTATCGTTGTTACAAGATGCGATGCAGGCAGAGTCATATTTGAAGTCATTATCGCAAGAATTTTCGTATTCAATGGAAACACTTTTGAACCAATTGCACCAATATCGCAAAGAACAAAAGGTACAGCAAAAACAAATAAAGCAGGTTGCTAAACCGTCTCAAGTCGTTCAAACAAAACCGAAGTTAACAGGTTTTGAAAGAGCGGAAAGAGAAATTATTTACCATATGTTGCAAAGTGCAGAAGTAGCTGTTCGTATGGAATCCCATATAGAAGATTTTCATACAGAAGAACATAAAGGGATTTTATATGAACTATACGCATATTATGAAAAGGGAAATGAACCTTCAGTTGGAACATTTTTAAGTTGGCTCTCTGATGAAAAGTTGAAAAATATTATCACTGATATTTCGACGGATGAATTTATTAATCCAGAATACACAGAAGAAGTGTTGCAAGGCCATTTGGAGACGCTTAGACGGCATCAGGAAAAACTTGAAAAGATGGAAATTATCTTTAAAGTGAAACAAATGGAAAAAACAGATCCTGTAGAGGCTGCTAAATATTATGTAGCATATTTACAAAATCAAAAAGCGAGAAAATAGCTTTTTTGATAAAGTTTTAGTATAATGAATGTTTGTATCTCGCGTAAGGAGGGGAACAGATGGCTGACAAACCAGCTCGTTCTAAACAAATTGAAACTGAAATGACCCTTGAGCAAGTGAAAGAACAACTCACTGAGCTCGGAAAAAAACGTGGCGTTCTTACATATGAAGAGATTGCAGAACGCATGAATGGATTTGAAATTGAATCCGATCAAATGGATGAATACTATGAATATTTAGGTGAACAAGGCATTGATTTAGTTGGTGATAATGACAACGAAGAAGGCCCTAATAATCGCCAAATTACAAAAACAGAAGAAGAGTTTGACCTCAATGATTTAAGTGTACCACCTGGGGTTAAAATCAACGATCCTGTTCGTATGTATTTAAAAGAAATTGGTCGTGTAGACTTACTATCTGCAGAAGAAGAAATTCGACTTGCAACGCGTATTGAAGAAGGCGATGAAGAAGCGAAACGTCGTCTTGCAGAAGCAAACTTACGTCTTGTAGTAAGTATTGCAAAGCGCTATGTAGGCCGTGGTATGCTTTTCTTAGACTTAATTCAAGAAGGTAATATGGGTCTAATTAAAGCTGTTGAAAAGTTCGATTATCGTAAAGGTTTCAAATTTAGTACGTATGCAACTTGGTGGATTCGCCAAGCTATTACACGTGCCATTGCAGACCAAGCGCGAACAATTCGTATTCCAGTTCATATGGTTGAAACGATTAATAAGTTAATTCGTGTACAACGTCAATTATTACAAGATTTAGGTCGCGAACCATCTCCTGAAGAGATTGGTGAGGAAATGGATCTTGCTCCAGAAAAAGTACGTGAAATCTTAAAAATTGCACAGGAGCCAGTTTCTCTTGAAACACCAATTGGTGAAGAAGATGACTCCCATTTAGGTGACTTTATTGAAGACCAAGAAGCAACATCGCCTGCGGACCATGCAGCCTATGAATTGCTAAAAGAACAATTAGAAGATGTGTTAGATACACTAACAGATCGTGAAGAAAATGTTCTACGTCTTCGTTTCGGTTTAGATGATGGACGAACTCGTACGCTTGAAGAAGTTGGGAAAGTATTCGGCGTAACGAGAGAGCGTATTCGTCAAATTGAAGCAAAAGCACTTCGCAAATTAAGACATCCAAGCCGTAGTAAGCGTCTTAAGGATTTCTTAGAATAGGTTATTTTTTAAGTTTACTTCACTTTTGTGAAGTAAACTTTTTTATTTTATTAATTTTTGTTAAAATTTAGCTATGGGCAACGATTACAATTTCTTGTAATTTATTTTACAGAATTGTCTTTTGATTTGCAAATGCTCATTTTTCGATTTTTCGATTAATTTTGTTTATTATATACAAAAATATATGTAGAAAAGCGAAAAATATGATGAGAAACGTTAATAATTATCGAAATAATAAGCGATATGACAATAAAAAACAATAAACTGAATTTATGGAATATTTTTAACAAGTAGTAGTTTGCTCTTTTCTGATAGAGCGTTTTCAAGTACAATATAAATGACTGAATCATCTAACTATTTAGGGGTATAGAGGGGGGAGAAGAGATATGAAACGTAATCCGCTGATTCCGTTCGCTCTTATTGCAGCATTGGGTATTATCGTTATGTTTGTATTTTCATTTCAGGGGCTAAATAAATCTAAAGAGTTAGCTGATGCAAAAAATGGCGGGAAGCCAGCACAAACGGCATCAAAACCAGAAGATATTGTGAAGCAAAGCTGTACGAGCTGCCATGGTGATCAGTTACAAGGGGCAGTTGGACCTAACTTACAAAAAATTGGTGGGAAACTTTCAAAGGATGAAATTAAAGAAATTCTTTCGAAAGGAAAAGGCAATATGCCTGCCAATATAGTTCCAGCTGATCAAGCCGCTAAAGTAGCTGATTGGTTATCGAAGAAAAAATAAAGTTCCGTATGACAAGCCTTTTGCTTATGCAAAGGGCTTGTTTTTCTATATTTTCTAAAATACGATGAATGATAGAGCGGTGAATTGTTGTTATGGGCTTGCAACAACTACTATAAATTCATTATCATGGAGACAGACTGACAAGAGAAGGAGTAATGGAAATACATGAATGAAGTAAAGCTTTCAAAACGATTAGAAGAAGTTGTACGTGAAATACCAGTAGGATCTACAGTTGCTGATATTGGATCGGATCATGCGTATTTACCGTGTTATACAATTATAAATAATATTGCTACAAAAGCAGTTGCAGGAGAGGTTGTAGATGGACCATTTCGCTCTGCGCAAGCAACTGTAGCTGAAAGTGGTTTACAAGATAAAGTAGATGTGCGTAAAGGGAATGGATTAGCTGTTATCGCACCAGGAGAAGTAGATGTAATTACGGTTGCCGGAATGGGCGGAGCGTTAATTCGTGACATTTTAGAAAGTGGTAAAGAAAAATTAGAAGGTGTAACACGTTTAATTTTACAGCCTAATATTGCAGCGCATCATATTCGTGAATGGTTTATTGAGAATGGTTGGGAGCTTATCCATGAAAAAATCGTAAAAGAAGATGGGAAAATTTACGAAATTTTAGTAGGGGAGCGCGGAAATGTTGTAGCGCCTTACTCTGAAAATAAACAAGCTGAATTGTTTATGGGACCATTTTTAATAACAGAAAAAAGTGAAGCCTTCGTTGAAAAATGGGAAGGAGAATTAAAAAACTTCCAAAATATTTTAAAACAGTTAGAACGTGCGGCTGATTCTGAAGAAACAAAAGCGAAGCGTGGGGAAGTAGAAGCGAAAATGAAAATGATAGGGGAGGTTTTATCATGAGTAAAATTCCAAACGGCCATGAAATTATTTCTTTATTTGAAAGTATGTATCCGAAGCATTTGGCAATGGAAGGAGATAAGATTGGTCTGCAGATTGGAGCGCTTAATAAACCCGTGCAGCACGTATTGATTGCGCTAGATGTAACGGAAGAAGTTGTGGATGAAGCAATTCAATTAGGGGCAAATGTCATTATTGCTCATCATCCTTTAATTTTTAACCCGTTAAAAGCGATTCATACAGATAAGGTGTATGGGAAAATTATTGAAAAGTGTATTAAAAATGATATTGCAATCTATGCAGCGCATACAAATGTGGATGTTGCTAAGGGCGGGGTAAACGATTTACTTGCTGAGGCGTTAGGATTGCAAAATACAGAAGTTTTGGCACCGACATATGCAGAAGAAATGAAAAAAGTTGTTGTGTTTGTGCCAGTCACTCATGCAGAAGAAGTAAGGAAAGCATTAGGAGACGCAGGTGCTGGTCATATCGGCAATTATAGCCACTGTACGTTTAGTAGCGAGGGTACAGGCACATTTGTACCTCAAGAGGGGACAAATCCTTATATCGGGGAAACTGGACAGTTAGAACGTGTAGAAGAAGTGCGAATCGAAACGATTATTCCAGCTTCCTTACAGCGGAAAGTGATTAAAGCAATGGTAACGGCGCACCCTTATGAAGAAGTAGCGTACGATGTGTATCCGCTTGATAATAAAGGTGAAACGTTAGGCCTAGGAAAAATAGGATACTTACAAGAAGAAATGACGCTTGGCCAATTTGCAGAACATGTGAAACAATCATTAGACGTGAAGGGCGCAAGAGTTGTCGGTAAGTTAGATGATAAAGTGCGTAAAGTAGCTGTACTTGGTGGAGATGGTAATAAATATATAAACCAAGCGAAATTTAAAGGAGCAGATGTATATGTAACTGGTGACATGTACTATCATGTTGCTCATGATGCGATGATGCTCGGTTTAAATATAGTTGACCCGGGACATAATGTTGAAAAAGTAATGAAACAAGGTGTGCAAAAGCAATTACAAGAAAAAGTGGATGCAAAGAAACTCAATGTACACATTCATGCTTCGCAGTTACATACAGATCCATTTATATTTGTATAAGAAAAATAAAAACCGTTGCTCATGTAAGCAACGGTTTTTATTATTGTTCTTTTTTCACTTTCACGCGAGGTAATATTTTTTGTAACGGTACTTTTCGAACTCTTTCCCATGTAGCGGGATTCATTGGGTCATATTGCTCTAAGAAAGCGATAACTTCTTTCGTAATTGGCGTTGGAGTAGAAGCACCTGCTGTAACAGCTACGTTTTCTACACCTTGTAGCCACTCTAATTGAATTTCGCTTACATCAGCAACTCGATATGCTTTTGTACCCGCGATTTCTTGTGATACTTGTGCTAAGCGATTTGAATTGTTACTTTTCGGATCACCAACAACAATTGTTAAGTCTGCAACATCAGCTTGTTTAGCGACAGCTTCTTGGCGAACTTGAGTAGCTAAACAAATTTCTTTATGGAATTCTGCTGTTGGGAATTTTTTTTGAATGTCCTCCATTAAATGTTGAACATCCCATTGACTCATCGTTGTTTGATTTGTTACTAAAATTTTATCTGTTGGGATTTCTAATGTTTTTAAATCATCGGCTCTTTCGATAAGGTGAACGATGTCAGGTGCAATACCAACTGCGCCTTCTGGCTCTGGATGATTTTTTTTACCGATATAAATGACATGATACCCTTCCGCTTTCTTAGCTTCGATAAGGTCATGCGTCTTGGTAACATCTGGGCAAGTGGCATCGATTGTTGTTAAACCTTTTTCTTTTGCGCGTTGTTTAACTTCTGGAGAAACACCGTGTGCTGTGAAAATAACAGTACCAGAATCAATTTTATCTAAAATTTCTAAGCGACTTGGACCGTCTAATGTGATGATTCCATCTTCTTCAAAAGCGTCTGTAACATGTTTATTGTGAACAATCATACCTAAAATATAAATGGGTCTCGGCAATGATTTATCTAATGCAGCATTACGTGCAATTACCATTGCATCGACAACACCGTAGCAATAACCACGAGGGGAAATTTTAACAATTTTCATATGAGTAATCCTCTCCTTCTAAACAAGGGATACTTTTGTGCATAGTCTTTTACATTATAAAGGAGGAGTGGATAGAAAACAAAGGATTGTTACACATATAGTTTTGGTTTTGTTGCTGTTTGTTGAACTGGTTCTTTCGGTAACTCTTTTTCTATTACAGGTTCAATCACTATTTTCTTTCGTTTTCGTTTCTTTTTTTGAGGTGCAGGAGGCGGACTTTCTACCTCAACTGGCTCTGTTACATTTTCCGTTTGATTTTCTTCCGTACTTTTTCCAGAGGTGAGGATTTTAACAATGCTTGGTAGACTACGCATAATAGGACCATACTGTTCGACGACAGGACCTACAGATTGAACGACTTGGGATACTTTTTCGATGTTGTTTATCATATTAGTGGGATTTGAAATTAAGTTCGAAAAGAAACTGCCGATGCCACTGCTTGCTGTTGCCGCAGCTGTAGTTGCGCCGCCGCGCGTTTCATTTGATTCATACATTTGAGGCGGTATCATTTGCTCAGGGTGTTGCTGCATGTATGGTTGATATTGTGGATGTTGCTGCTGATATTGTTGGTGGTATTGCTGCTGATATTGCTGTTGATATTGTGGCGGTGGTGGTTGCTGATGCATCATCGGTTGCCCCTCCATTTGTCGGTAAGGTGGAACCATTTGCATAAAAGGCTCGGTTGGATCGTGTTTTTTAAAAAGCTTAGCAAGAAAACCTTTCTTTTTTTGTGCCATTGGTGGTAGTTGTGGAATTGGATATGGTGTATAAGGTTGTTGCCCTGGATTCGGATACATTTGCCTTGTAGGGGATTTCGGAAACATGTGAGAAATCCTCCTTTCTTCAGTTAGGTATATACACATACAATATGCAATAAAAGGGAAGAAGGTTAGTTTTTGAAGTGAAAACCTAAACTAAAGATGGATTTTACTTGTAGATTTCGATATAATGTAGACTTGACTGATTTGTGCGCGCAGTAGAAATTTTAGAAAGAAGGTGTAACTTATGACACAACAAACTTTTACACAGTATGATTTTAAACCATTTTTAATAGATGCAGTTCGTGAACTACGCTTTACAGAGCCGACAGGAATTCAGCAGAAAATTTTCCCGGTCGTGAAAAAAGGTGTAAGTGTAATTGGACAATCCCAAACAGGTTCTGGGAAAACACATGCATACTTACTTCCTACATTAAACAGAATTAATGCAAGTCGTGAAGAAGTACAACTTGTTATTACAGCGCCTACTCGTGAGTTAGCACAACAAATTTACGAAGAAATCGTGAAATTAACAAAGTTTTGTGCGGAAGACCAAATGATTACAGCACGTTGTTTAATTGGTGGAACTGATAAACAACGCTCAATTGAAAAGTTGAAAAAACAACCTCATATCGTAGTTGGAACACCAGGACGTATTAAAGATTTAGTAGAAGAGCAAGCATTATTTGTTCATAAAGCAAATACGATTATTGTCGATGAAGCAGACTTAATGCTTGATATGGGATTCATTCATGATGTAGATAAAATTGCAGCACGCATGCCTAAAAACTTGCAAATGTTAGTTTTCTCTGCAACAATTCCTCAAAAACTAAAACCGTTTCTGAAGAAGTATATGGAGAATCCAGAGCATATTCATATCAATCCAAAACAAGTTGCAGCTGGAAACATTGAACACTATTTAGTGCCTTCTAAACATCGTAATAAAATTGATTTAGTGCATAAAATGCTACTTCAATTTAAACCGTATTTAGCAGTTGTTTTCACGAATACGAAAAAGATGGCAGACCAAGTTGCTGATGGATTAATGGAACGCGGCTTAAAAGTTGGACGAATTCACGGGGATTTATCACCACGTGATCGTAAAAAAATGATGAAACAAATTCGTGACCTTGAATTCCAATATATTGTTGCGACTGATTTAGCAGCACGTGGTATTGATATTGAAGGGATTAGCCATGTTATTAACTATGAGCTACCATCAGATTTAGATTTCTTCGTTCACCGCGTTGGAAGAACAGCACGTGCGGGGCATTCTGGTATTGCAGTGACGATATATGATCCAGCAAACGAAGAAGCGTTAGATAGTTTAGAAAAACAACGTCATATTGAGTTCAAGCATGTAGATTTACGCGGAGATGAGTGGGCCGATTTAGGTGAGCGTCGTCGTCGTAAGAGCCGTAAAAAACCAAATGACGAACTTGATGTTATGGCAACGAAAGTTATTAAAAAACCGAAAAAAGTAAAACCAAACTATAAACGTAAACTTGCAACAGAACGTGACAAAGTGAAGAAAAAATATGGCAATAAAAAAAGATAAGGGGTTTCCCTTATCTTTTTTTTATCCCGCTATTTGTGGGAGGTGTAATCAATATGGATAGAAAAGTATTGATTAAAGTTTCACTTAATCCAGCTAATTTAAATGAAAAGTATAGTCTGTATAAATAGTCATATAAATTTGTGTAGTGCATCTTTTGTGAACAAACAATTCACTACATATTTCTACAAATTATGCTATCATTATATCTATTGTATATTGAAGAGGTGATTGTATGTTAAAGATTGGATCTCATGTTTCCATGAGTGGTAAGAAAATGTTATTAGCAGCAAGTGAAGAGGCTGTTTCATACGGTGCAACAACGTTTATGATTTATACAGGTGCACCGCAAAATACACGAAGAAAACCAATTGAAGAATTGAACATAGAAGCAGGAAGAAAACATATGGAGCTGAACGGAATTGAGGAAATTATCGTCCATGCGCCGTATATTATTAATGTTGGGAATACGACGAAGCCAGAAACATTCCAATTAGGCGTAGACTTTCTTCGCATGGAAATTGAAAGAACATCGGCATTAGGTGTAGCGAAACAAATTGTTCTTCACCCAGGAGCGCACGTTGGTGCTGGAGCGGATGCTGGTATTCAACAAATTATTAAAGGGCTTAATGAAGTATTAACGCCAGAACAGACGGTTAACATTGCGTTAGAGACGATGGCAGGAAAGGGAACAGAATGCGGTCGTAGCTTTGAAGAAATTGCAAAAATTATTGATGGTGTAAAATATAATGAAAAGCTATCTGTATGCTTTGATACATGTCATACGCACGATGCAGGATATGATATTGTAAATGACTTTGACGGCGTATTAAACGAATTTGATAAGATCGTTGGTATAGATCGTTTACAAGTACTTCATATTAATGATAGTAAAAATATACGCGGAGCAGGAAAAGACCGTCATGAAAACATTGGATTTGGTCACATTGGGTATAAAGCATTGCATCACATTGTACATCATCCACAGTTAATGCATGTACCAAAAATTCTTGAAACACCGTATGTAGGGGAAGATAAAAAAGATAAGAAGCCGCCATACAAATTGGAAATCGAAATGCTGAAAAACGGCACTTTTGATGAAGGGCTTCTTGAAAAAATTAAAGCGCAATAAGGAGGGGGAAATCCCCTCCTTATTTTAGTAGTTGCTGAAATAATGTATTTACTTGTTGGGCAGTGGCAGGGGAAGTTACTTTTGCGATTTGTTTTAAGAGCTCTAGTCGCTCGTTGTTATCGTAAATATTAATATTTTTACCCTTCATAAGTAAAACGATTTGATCAGCTTGTGCGGCTGTAATGGGAACTTCATATTCTTTGCTATATTTTAATAACTCTTTTGTAGAAATATGATTTAATTTTTTATTAACAATTTGTTTAATGAGGTTCATCTTATTATCCTCCTTCACGCGTTCTTCTATCGAAATATATGAGCATATAGCTTGTACATATTCGTATGGAGTTTCTTTTTTCATGAGGAAAAGAAGCGTATGTTATAATATAAGGACAAAACTACAGAAAAAGAGTAAAGGGAGGACTTATGGAGCAAAAGCAACATCGAAAAGAAAGTGTTATTCATCTCATTTATCGTTTAGTTATGATTATTTTTGGAGCAGCATGCGCGGCGGTAGCAATTGAACTATTTTTAATGCCAAATAAAATTATTGATGGTGGAATTATTGGTATTTCTCTTATATTAGATTATCTTACTCCTAACATTTGGTGGTTAAGTTTTTCTACTTTAGTCGTTGTTCTCAATATCCCATTTATGTATTCCGGTTATAAGCAAATTGGAAAAACATTTATGTTATCTTCGACATTTGGTATTGTAGCATTAGCTTTCATTGAGTCAACGTTACATGCGGTACCACCATTTACAACAGAACCTATTTTAGCGACAGTGTTTGGTGGTCTTATTTTAGGTCTTGGTGTAGGACTTGTAATTCGTCATGGTGGATCGCTAGATGGAACTGAAATTATGGGGATTTTATTAACGAAGAAATTACCGTTCTCTGTTGGTGAATTCGTAATGTTTGTGAACTTATTTATTTTTGCATGGGCAGCATTTGTGTTTGGTGTGGAACAAGCGATGTATTCTGTTATGGCGTACTATATCGCATTTAAAACGATCGATACAGTAATTCAAGGGCTAGATGAAACGAAGGCGGTTTTAATTGTATCTGATCAATATGAGGAAGTATCAAACGCGATTTTGCATCGTCTTGGCCGTGGAACTACAAAGCTTGTAGCGAAAGGTGGTTACACGGATAAAGAAAAAGAAGTTATTTATGCAGTTGTAACGCGTCTAGAAGTGACGAAGTTAAAATCAATTGTGCATGAAATTGATGAAAATGCGTTTGTTACGATTATGAGCACGCAAGAGACAAATGGTGGTAAGTTTAAATCGGCTATTCACTAAAAAGTTTATAGGAATATTTTTCGAAAGCAGAGAATTTTTCTCTGCTTTTTGTTATAATAGTAAGGTTTCTTGAAAAAATAGATATATTTTAGGCAGATTGGTTTACAACTATAATAAGCTGTACTATAATTCAAATAGATATAAATCGGAATCATTCTGAATTAAAATAGGTGAGATGCTATGAATAATATATTAGAAATTGAAGGTTTAACATTCCGATACGAAGATCGGAATGTGTTAGAAAATATTAATTTGCAAGTTCCGAAGGGAGCTTTTTTAGGTTTAGTGGGACCGAATGGTTCAGGTAAATCAACTTTACTTAAGTGTTTATTAGGTGTTTTAAAGCCAAAAGAAGGAAGCATTCGCGTGTTTGGCGTTGATAGTAAGAAGTTTAAGGAATGGAACAAAGTTGGTTATGTATCCCAAAAGGCAAATAGTTTCAATTCTGGTTTTCCAGCAACTGTTTCTGAAGTTGTGTCAATGGGACTTGTTTCGAAAAAAGGGCTTTTTCGCTTTTTCACAAAAGAGGATAAGAAAAAGGTAGAAAAAGCAATTGCTGATGTAGGGATGAGTGAGTTTCAAGGTCGTAACATTGGAGAGCTTTCTGGTGGACAGCAACAGCGTGTATTTATTGCTCGTGCGCTCGTTAGTGATCCTGAATTGCTTATTTTGGACGAGCCTACTGTTGGAATCGATGTGAAAAATGTGGAAAGTTTTTACGAAATATTAGAGGATTTAAACAAAAGGCTCGGGATCACATTAATTCTTGTTACTCATGATATGGGAGCTGTTACTGAAAAAGTAACACATGTTGCATGCCTAAACCAACATCTACATTTCCATGGAAATGTAGAGAAGTTCCGAGAGTTAGAAGATGCAGAAATGTCCGTCTTATATGGACATCATGTTCATCGTTTAGAACACGAACATGAGCATCACGGGAGGATATAATGATACAAGATTTTTTACAATATGACTTTTTACGTAATTCTTTATACGCAGGTATTTTAATTGGACTTGTTGCACCGCTAATTGGTGTGTTTGTTGTTATTCGTCGTTTATCTCTTATTGCGGATGCATTAAGTCACGTGACGTTATCGGGTATTGCAGCAAGTTTATTACTTGAAAAAACCATTTTTACAGGTGGGTTTTTAAACCCCTTATATATGGGGATGATTTTCTCGATTGGTGGAGCGCTACTAATCGAAAAGTTACGAACTGTATATAAGCACTATCAAGAATTAGCAATTCCAATTATCCTTTCGGCAGGTATGGGGGTTGGAGTTATTTTCATTTCACTTGCAAATGGATTTAACACAGACTTATTTAGTTATTTATTTGGTAGTGTCAGTGCTGTAACAAGTACAGATTTAATTATTATTGGGATTGTAGCAATTGTTGTTGTTGCGACAATTATTTTATTATATAAAGAGCTGTTTCTATTATCATTTGATGAGGAATACGCAGTATCAACTGGTTTAAGAGCGAAATGGATTCACTTTATTTTCATTATATTAGTTGCTCTTGTCATTGCAGTATCAATGCGTGTAGTGGGGGTTCTTCTTGTATCATCATTAATGACGTTACCAGTTGCAGCAAGTATTCGTATTGCTAAAGGATTTAAACAAACAATTTTCTTTTCCATTTTATTTGGTGAAATTGCAGTAATTGGTGGAATGTTTGCTTCGTATCAACTTGATCTAGCGCCAGGTGGTACAATTGTTATGATAGCAGTTCTTATTTTAATCGGTGCGATTTTATGGAAGAAGAAAAAAACTGCATAAAGTAGGGATAGGTATGAATCTAACAGAAGCTTTACGCCTAATGAAAGAAAAAGGATACAAACATACTGGAAAAAGAGAAGAGATGCTCAGATTATTTGCAGCACATAATCGTTATTTAACTGCGAAAGACGTTTTAGAGCATATGAAGGACGATTATCCGGGGCTTAGTTTTGATACGATTTATCGTAACTTAACAGTTTTTGCTGAGATTGGTGTTTTAGAACAAACGGAATTAAATGGTGAAAAACATTTTCGTTTTACTTGTTCTATTATGGAACATCATCATCATTTTATTTGTTTGGATTGTGGGGGAACGAAAGAGATTACTTCCTGCCCAATGGATTTTATGAATAAAGATTTTACCGGTTATGAAGTAACGGGTCATAAGTTTGAAATATATGGTCGTTGTCCAAAATGTGCAAAGTAAAAGCTCGTCGGTTAAACTGACGAGCTTTTTTACGTAGAAAAGAAGGTTGCTCACAAATATTGTGGCAACCTTCTTTTTATTGTTCTTGTGTCTCTTTTTCTTTTTCTCGTTCAGCAGCCATTTCAGCAGCAATTACGTCGATTTCTTTTTTCAGTTCTTCTACCATTGTTTCTTCTGGTACTTTACGAACGACTTGCCCTTTACGGAATAATAATCCCTCTCCACGTGCACCGGCAATACCGATATCAGCTTCACGAGCTTCACCAGGGCCATTTACAGCGCAACCAAGTACTGCAACTTTAATTGGTACTTGAAGTGTAGAGATGTATTCTTCCACTTCGTTAGCGATGCTAATTAAATCAATTTCAATACGACCACAAGTTGGACAAGAGATAAGTGTTGCTGCGTTAGACGCAAGACCGAATGATTTTAATAGTTCACGAGCAACTTTTACTTCTTCAACTGGATCAGCACTTAATGAAATACGTAGTGTATTTCCGATGCCTTTATTTAAGATTGCTCCAAGACCAGCAGCACTTTTTACAGTTCCGGCAAACAATGTTCCAGATTCTGTAATACCTAAATGTAATGGATAATCAAAAGCACGAGCAGCTTTCTCGTATGCTTCAATTGCTAAGTTAACATCAGAGGCTTTCATAGATACGATAATATCGTGGAAATCTAGGTCCTCTAAAATTTTAATATGATGTAGCGCGCTCTCAACCATACCATCTGCAGTTGGGTACCCATACTTTTCTAAAATATGACGCTCTAATGAACCAGCGTTTACACCAATACGGATTGGAATACCGCGCTCTTTTGCTGCATTTACAACAGCTTCTACTTTATGGCGACGACCAATGTTACCTGGATTGATACGTACTTTATCAATGCCGCCTTCAATTGCTTTTAAAGCAAGGCGATAATCAAAATGAATATCAGCAACAAGTGGAATGTTGATTTGTTTTTTTATATCAGCAATAGCATCTGCTGCGCGTTCATCTGGAACGGCAACGCGGACGACTTGACAGCCGGCTTCTTCTAAACGCTTAATTTCAGCAACTGTTGCTTCAACATCATGTGTTTTTGTTGTTGTCATACTTTGTATAATTAATTCATTATTACCGCCGATTGTTAAATTACCGACTTTAACTGGACGTGTTTTTGTACGATGAGTCATTTCATTCACGAATAGATCGCTCTCCTTATAAAAGAAGTTTCTTATTTAGTCCCTCATATCAATGATAGTATACGTGATATAGGGCTATAGAAACCGAAGTACTCGGTTTCACTTTTACTATTGTATCAGCGCCTTTATGTAATTGACAAGGATTAAGTGATAGCTTATTGATATAAGGGGAATTTATAAGACTTTCCAATTTGTATTTTTGTAGCAGATGTACTTTTGTTTAATTGTTTAAAGTCGTCAATGACTTTTTCTATGGAAGGAATTTTTTTCTTGTTAATTTGTTCTGTAATAGAAAGAACTGTCTCACCAGTTTTTACTTCAATTGTTTTATAAGATACATCCGTTTCTTTTTCTGTTTTGTTCTCTTTATTCTGCTGACTGTCTGTGTTTTCTTTTTTAATCGTTTGAGCAGCAGTTGTTTTTTTATATGAACTTAACATCGGTAAAGTACCGATTTTTATATCGTAATAAAATATATAACCGAGAACAAGCACGAATAGGAATATACCTAATCTCTTCATATTCTTCACTCCTTTGCTAGGAATATATGCTTGTCCAAAAAAAAAATGCCTATTTAGGCATTTTTTTTCGTTCTTATTTTTCTTTCGGTTTTGGAACTTCTTTAATCGTTAAGTACAGAACAATTAAAACAACTGCGATATAGATGAATGTTGATCCAGGTACGACAATCTTACATGCATCCATAATCATAAAGAAGATTGTTGGGATTGTGTAGCTGTATGCAGTTAGTGTCCAAACTTGTTTATAGGATAGTTTACGTTGACCGCTCATAGCAGAACCGATGAACGCAAGTAAAGTCACACCTACAAAAGTGATGAATAATTGGAATAGGTACACTAAGAATCCAATAACAAATAATAAAATTGGATAAATATTATCGAATAAAGAAATAAATTCTTGTAGATCTTTTTTCTCAAGAGATGCACCTAACAAATCGTTATAAGAATACGTTTGTATTTGACCATTTCCCATAGAGACTACTTTATCTTTTAAAACAAATAAACCTGTTTTATTTTGATATTTTTCTAGGTCTGTTGAATTTGGATCAAATACGAAAAGTGCATTTCCTTCTTCTTTTTCAATAGGTTGATCAATATCGGCTTTTAGTTCGCCATTTTCAATTTTAAAATCAGGTAAATCTTTATCGATGACTTGATTTACCATGCTTACACCATCTTGGATAAAACTACCGTACAAAAAAGTTCTTGGAATAGTAGTAATTAAGCAAAGTAGCATAATATACAAAATGGTTTTACCGATTTTTTGAAAACGGAATAGCGCCATATCTTTAGGCGAGTATATGCTTTTTACGAATTGGGTAAATATGGACATAGATTCACTTCCTTTATGTATGTATAAAATCATTGTAACGTAGTAATCTAGAGAATCTCAAGATATATTATATTTACATATAGTGGAGATAACTAAATTTCTTTTATTAACTTTCTTCTTTTAAATAAGAAAAATACAATTGACACTTTTCTTTTCTATATGGTAAATTTATCTTACATTTCTTAAAGAGCATATCCGATAGGAATTCCTTTATTTGATATGTTGTTACATACATAATTGTGGACCCTTAGCTCAGCTGGTTAGAGCAGACGGCTCATAACCGTCCGGTCGTAGGTTCGAGTCCTACAGGGTCCATATCCATTTCACATGTTTATTATGTTAGCAGGAAGCTTCCTTGTAGAAGGAAGCTTTTTTTACGGAATATATGAGCATTTTAATTGAAAAGAAGTGGGAATTTTGCTACTTTAATGATAGCAAGACAATGTGATTTATTTGTTTGCACCCTATGGCAATTAGGGTAGAATGAAGTTGTATGTCACTTAAGTGGCAATACATAAACTGGGAGGAATATAACAATGGCAAAACACGAATTACCAAATTTACCTTATGCGTATGATGCTTTAGAGCCTCACTTTGACAAAGAAACAATGAACATCCATCATACAAAACATCACAACACGTACATTACAAACTTAAACGCTGCTTTAGAAGGTCATGCAGAATTAGCTGACAAAAGCGTAGAAGAATTAGTTGCAAACTTAAACGAAGTACCAGAAGGAATCCGTACAGCAGTACGTAACAATGGTGGCGGACATGCTAACCATACATTCTTCTGGACAATCCTATCTCCAAATGGCGGAGGACAACCTGTAGGTGAACTTGCAACTGCAATTGAAGCAAAATTCGGTAGCTTCGATGCATTCAAAGAAGAATTCGCAAAAGCTGGCGCAACTCGCTTCGGTTCTGGTTGGGCTTGGTTAGTAGTAAACAATGGTGAGTTAGAAGTAACAAGCACTCCAAACCAAGATTCTCCTTTAACTGAAGGTAAAACGCCAGTTATCGGTTTAGATGTTTGGGAGCATGCTTACTACTTAAACTACCAAAACCGTCGTCCAGACTACATCGGTGCATTCTGGAACGTTGTAGATTGGAACGCTGCTGAAAAACGTTACCAAGAAGCAAAATAATTGTAATAAATATAGAAAAAGCTAGGGGGGAGCCCCTAGCTTTTTTCTATGCTTTCCTTTTACATAATTGGGCTTGTCTTTGGAAGACTAGAACATGAAGTAAAGGAGAGTTGTGTATGAAATGGAAACATATAATTGGTGACGTTGAAGTGAATCGGGATTTAGTGTTATTGCTCCTTATAGGAGGTTTATACACGCTCGCAATTTCTTTATCGAATACGTTTGTAAATATTTATTTATGGAAACAAACACAAAATTATGTGAATCTTGGCTTGTATAATTTAGCAAGCGTGGTATTACAGCCTCTCACATTTCTTGTAGGGGGGAAATTAGCGAAACGTATCGATCGCTCGATTTTATTACGAATAGGGGTAGGAACGCTCGCAATTTTTTTTATCGTTGTCTTAGTAGCAGGAAAAAGTGCTTCTCAGTATATTTTATTAATGGGGGCTCTTTTAGGAGTAGGATACGGTTTTTACTGGTTGGCTTTTAACTTATTGACATTTGAAATTACAGAACCAGAAACAAGAGATTTCTTTAATGGGTTTCTTGGACTTCTTACATCCTTCTCTGGGATGATCGGACCAATAGCAGCAGGATACACAATTTCACGTATGGAGAAATGGAGTGGTTATACTGTTATATTCTTTCTTTCATTAGTTCTATTTGCAATTGCTATCGTCTTAAGCTTCTTTTTATCTAAAAGAGAATGTGAAGGGCGTTATGAAATCGTGCAAGTATTGAAAGAACGACGGATTGATAAAAATTGGGGAAAGATTACACGAGCTCATTTTTTCCAAGGATTGAGAGAAGGAACGTTTATTTTTGTCATTTCAGTATATGTTTATTTAGCAACTAATAGTGAGTTCGCATTAGGGAAATACAGTTTAGTGAACTCTGCTGTATCCTTTGTATGTTATTACTTAGTTGCTCGTATGTTAAAGAAAGAGTGGCGAAAAAAAGCAATTTTACTTGGAGGCATTATTTTATATGCTGTCGTCTTTTTAGTTATTTTCAATGTTACATACACGAAATTACTTATTTATGCAGCATGTATTGCGATTGCATACCCTATTTTACTTGTTCCGTACGGATCAATGACATATGACGTAATTGGTAGAGCAAAAAATGCGAGAGAATGGCGTGTGGAATATGTCGTTGTTCGGGAGTTATGGTTAAACGCCGGAAGAATCTGTTCCATTTTAAGTTTTTTATGTGCTGTACTATTCTTTCCACCTGAAAAAAGTTTACCTTACTTATTATGTATTTTAGGTGCTGGACATTTTCTTATTTATTTTGCAGTTAAAAATGTCAAATATGATGAGGGAAATGCGAGTAAAACAAGTGTTGTAACGCAAGGGAACGCGCAAAACCAAACTGAACCAGAAGGTTAACTTCTCGTTTGTTTTATGCTAGAATAGAAAAAGATGTAAGACAGCAGTGAGGACACCTGTATGAAGGTGTCCCTTTCACATTACATAGCTGTTGGTAGAGGGGGTTTGTATGAGCAAGAAGCAGAAGCAAAATAAGAAAAAGACCCACGTTCCTTTTCGATTAAACGTGTTGTTTTTCTGCGTGTTTTTAATGTTCTCCGCGGTTATTGTAAGGCTCGGATATGTACAAATTGTTCGCGGTGAAGAATATAAGAATGAAGTGGAGAAGAAAGAAAACTCAACGATAAGTAATCCTGTACCGCGTGGGAAAATATTTGACCGTTATGGGCGACCTGTAGTAGATAATGCAGCCATTCGTACTATTACATTTACAAAAATGAAAGGATCAACTGCAGAGGATCGCTTAGAAACAGCGAAAAAGCTAGCAGATTTGATTGAAGTACCGACAGATAAATTAACAGATCGCGATAAAAAAGATTATTGGCTTGCTATGCATAAAGAGGAAGCTAAAGAAAAAATTACGAATAAAGATCGTCAAGAGTTTAAAGATAAAAAAATTGATGATAAAGAATTAGACGAGCGTCAGCGAAGTCGTGTAACAGAAGAAGAGATTAATCAATTATCCGCCAAAGATCTAGAAATACTAGCGATTAAGAGTAAGATGGACGGCGGATATGCAATGACACCTCAAGTTATTAAAAAGGATGCTACAGAAAAGGAATATTCGATTATTAGTGAAAACCTAGCAGCATTACCAGGTGTAGATACGAATGTTGATTGGGAGCGAAAATATACGTACGATGATTTATTCCGAAGTGTACTTGGTGGGGTGTCGACATCTGATGAAGGGTTACCGAGAGAAAGACTAGATTACTATCTTGTTCGTGATTACAATCGAAATGACCGAGTAGGAAAAAGTTATCTTGAACAACAGTATGAAGATAGCCTGCATGGTACGAAAGCAGAAGTTAGAAATGTTACAGATAAAAACGGTAATATTTTAGAAACGATTAATGTATCAAAAGGACAAAGTGGTAATGACCTGAACTTAACAATTGATATGGAATTACAAAAGCGCGTGGAAGATATTCTTGCGAAGAATTTAATGAGGTTTAAAGGAAGTGAACCTCTTTTAGATCGCGCATTTGTTGTAATGATGAACCCAAAAAATGGTGAAGTTTTATCTATGGCGGGGAAACAATTAGTTAACGAAGATGGTCAAACGAAAGTAAATGACTTTGCATTAGGTACCATGACAAGTTCTTATCCGATGGGGTCAACTGTAAAAGGTGCAACAGTACTTACTGGATATCAAACTGGTGCGATTCAACCAGGGGCAGTACAATTGGATGAACCAATTAAATTAAAAGGTACACCTACGAAGTCGTCTTGGAAAACGATGGGATACATTAATGACCTTACAGCTTTAAAAATGTCTTCTAACGTTTATATGTTTAAAACAGCGATGAATATCGCCGGTGTTCCATATGTGAGAGGTGGTACGTTAGATATACCTCAAAAAGCATTTGATACGATGCGTTATTATTTCGGACAGTTTGGACTTGGTGTAAAAACAGGAATTGATTTACCGAATGAATCTGCTGGTCAGATGGGTAAGAGTAGTCAACCAGGTTTCTTACTAGATTTATCAATTGGACAGTATGATACGTATACACCGCTTCAATTAGCGCAATATATTTCGACGATTGCCAATGGTGGATATCGTATGCAACCACAAGTTGTAAAAGAAATTCGTCAACCGGCAGTGAAACCAGATGAAGTTGGGAAAGTTGTTCAATCTATGGAACCGAAAGTATTAAATCGTATTGATATGCCAGAATCGCAAATTAAACGTGTTCAAGAAGGATTTAGACAAGTGTATAATGATTCAGGTGGTACAGCTACAAAGTACTTTACAGGTGCAAAATATAAAGCTGCTGGGAAAACTGGTACAGCTCAAACTGTGTATGGTGGAGATAAAGAGATTGGTAGAAATGCAAAAGGTGAACGTGTGGAAACATATAACTTAACATTAGTAGGTTATGCGCCACTTGAAGATCCAGAAGTAGCATTCTCTGTTGTCGTTCCATGGGTACATGATGATAAGACTGGTATTAATGGATATATTGGTCGTGAAATTATGGACGCTTACTTTGATTTGAAAAACAAAGAAGTAAATGGTGAAGCTCCAAAAGATGATAAAGACAATAAAAACAAAGATCAAGATGATGAATAAAAAAGTTGTAAAAAAGCACACTATATGAAAAGATAGTGTGCTTTTTTTTATGGTTTATGCATATCGTGTAATAAATGTGGACAAGTATACAACATTTAAAAAACGCGGCCCTATAAATGATACTTGTATATGGTGGGATAGGGGATAAATATTTTATAGGGAAATCATCAGAGGAAATGAATAGCTACTACTGAATTAAAATTGTATCGTATGTTGATTTTTGTGGAACTTTACAAAACTTTTACAAACAATTAAAACCGAATTAATAGTTTAGCAGTATTCTTATATCTGTAATCCTGTTATTTCCGGTTACTTCTAGGAGGAAGAACACGTGAAATGGATGCGTACACCGATTAAGATTTTCGTATTATCAATATGGTTCCTCTGTTTTGAAATGTCTACTGCATTTGCTTTAAATGATAAGGGAGAAGTGAGAGTTGATGGATCCTCAACGGTTTTTCCTATTATAGAAGCAGTAGCGGAGGAATATACAAAGGTGCATCCAGACGTGAAAATTTCCATCAGTATTTCTGGAACTGGGGGAGGATTTAATCGTTTCAGTAAAGGAGAAGTAGATATAAATAATGCTTCGAGAGTAATGAAACAAGTCGAGAAAAATGAAATGAAGAAAAACTCTATTCAGTTCACACCTTTTGAGGTTGCTAACGACGGTCTTACGATTGTTGTGAATCGCCATAATACATGGGTAGACGATATGTCAGTAGACGAGTTACGACTACTTTGGAGTGAAGATGGAAGAGAGAAGCGATGGTCACAAATTCATTCAACATGGCCACGTGAACAAGTGAAGTTTTATGCACCAGGCGTAGACTCTGGTACGTATGATTATTTTCAAAATGTCATCTTACAAAATCATCGCATTGTAAAAAAAGTCTCTTTGTCTGAAGATGATCAAGTTATTATGCAAGGGGTAATGAATGATAAACATGCCATTGCTTTTGTAGGATATGCTTATTATATGGCTAATCGAGATAAGGTGAAAGCAATAAAAGTAAATGGTGTATTTCCGACGAAAGAGACCATTCAATCAGGTAAGTATAAGCCGTTATCTAGGCCGCTACTTGCTTATGTGAATAATGCATCTATCCGAAATAAAATGAATGTAGCAAACTATGTTGAGTTTATGATTCAGCATGTCGGTAACCTCGCTGAAGAGGTCGGGTATGTAAAATTACGAAAAGAAAAATACAATGAACAGCTGCGTATGTTAACAGAAATAAAAAGGTAATGTCAGGGTGGAAAGGGGTTTTCATCTTTGGCTCATAATGACAAAAGTCAAATTACATTTTCTGTACAACATTTGATTGAAAGAAATACAAAACAAAGAAAAAAAACGCAGCGAATCAATCGAATAGTGCCTTTATTACTAAAAATAATTGCTAGCGTTTCTATTGTGACGACACTTGGAATTGTTTTTACGCTCTCTAATGAAACAATCATGTTTTTTCAAAAAATATCATTATACTCCTTTTTGACGGAGAAAGAATGGTTACCATTTTTTGAAGACCCTAAATTCGGTATATTACCACTCATATGTGGAACGTTCCTTATAACTGCAATTGCTATGTTTGTAGCAATTCCTATCGGTTTAGCGTGTGCCGTATTTTTAAGCGAATATGCTTCAAATAGTGCACGGAAAATATTAAAGCCGATGTTAGAGCTATTAGCAGGTATCCCGACAATTGTATATGGTTTTTTTGCATTAACAATTGTTACGCCGCTTTTACAAAGGCTTATACCAGATTTGCAGTTTTTTAATGCGATTAGTCCAGGAATCGTTATCGGATTTATGATGATGCCTACAGTTGCATCTCTATCTGAAGACGCGATGAGAGCTGTGGCGAAAGGGACGAAAGAAGCTTCATTAGCACTCGGAGCGACGCGGTTTGAAATGGTAAAACAAGTGGTGTTTCCGTCCGCTTTTACAGGGATTATGGCAGCAATTATATTAGCGGCTTCTCGTGCAATTGGTGAAACGATGATTGTTGTAATTGCAGCAGGATCCACACCGAATGTATCGCTTGATCCGACACATTCTATTCAAACGTTAACAGCCTATATTGTGCAAGTAAGTTTAGGTGATGCTCCGCATGGAACGATTACGTATTACAGCATGTATGCTGTAGGTGCAACGTTATTTTTGTTTACCTTTATTATGAACATCATTTCGCAGTCTATTATGCGCCGTTTTAGGAGGATGACATAATATGCGAATGTTGAATCATAAAAAAATACAAAAAAACATGGCATCACGCTTTTTAAAAGATCGAATTTACAAATTGTTATTTTATATAGCAATTTTATTTTCAATGGTAATTTTGTTTTTGTTACTGTTTCAAATTGTTGAAAAAGGTATAAGTTATCTTTCAATAAATTTCTTTACAAATTTCGCTTCACGTAATCCGAAAGAAGCTGGTATTGCTGCAGCTTTGTCAGGGACAATATTATTTATGAGTATTGTTATACCTGTTTCTTTTATATTTGGAGTTGGAACAGCACTTTATTTAGAGCAATATGCGAAGGAATCTCTATTTAAAAAAATAATAGAGATTAATAATCAAACGTTAGCAGGAGTACCATCCGTTGTATTTGGATTGCTTGGTTTAACTATTTTTGTATATGCTCTTCATTTAGGAGAGAGTATAGTTGCAGCAGCACTGACGATGAGTCTACTCGTTTTACCAACAGTTGTTGTGGCGAGTCAAGAAGCAATTCGATCAGTACCAAGTGTATTATTAGAGGGTTCTTACGGATTAGGTGCTACGAAGTGGCAAACGATGTATCAAATTGTATTGCCATATGCTTTCCCAGGGATTATAACGGGCTGTACGTTAGCGATATCAAGAGCAATTGGAGAAGCTGCACCACTATTAGTTATTGGGGCACTTGCGTTTGCAAATTATGTTCCATTTAGTATGTTTGATAGATTTACAGTTCTACCAATTCAAATTTTTAATTGGATGAGTAGGCCACAAGAAGAATTTCAGTATGTAGCAGCAGCTGGGATGATTGTTTTGTTAGGTTTGTTGCTATTTATTAATATATTTGTTTTATGGTTACGAAATCGAAAATAAGTTGGAAGTGGATGAAAGGGGAATTCAAATGGTAGCAACAGTAGTAAATGTACAGGTGAAAAACGAAGAGAAAATCGAGACTGCGCCAAAGAAGGTAGTATTTGATACGAAAAACTTAAATTTATGGTATGGGGAAGACCATGCTTTAAAAGATATTAATTTAAGTATTCATGAGAATGAAGTTACAGCCATTATCGGTCCAAGTGGCTGTGGTAAATCAACTTACTTAAAAACATTAAATCGCATGGTAGAATTAGTACCGATTGTTCGAACTACAGGTGTAATTGAATATAGAGAACGCAATATATTTGATAAATCATATCCAGTTGAAGAATTAAGAACGCATGTAGGAATGGTGTTCCAAAAGCCAAATCCATTTCCAAAATCTATTTATGAGAATGTAGCATACGGTCCAAAAATCCATGGTATTCGTGACAAAAAGACATTAGATGAAATTGTTGAAAAAAGTTTACGTGGAGCAGCGATTTGGGATGAGTTAAAAGATCGTTTGCACGATAATGCATACGGTTTATCTGGTGGACAGCAACAGCGTCTATGCATCGCACGCTGCTTAGCTATTGAGCCAGACGTTATTTTAATGGATGAGCCAACATCGGCATTAGACCCAATTTCAACATTAAAAGTAGAAGAATTAATTCAAGAGCTAAAGAAAGATTTTAGTATTGTTATCGTAACGCATAATATGCAACAAGCAGCGCGTATTTCAGACAAAACAGCTTTCTTCTTAAGCGGGGAAGTTGTGGAGTATACAGATACAAACAAATTATTTACGACTCCTTCAGATAAGCGTACAGAAGATTATATTACAGGTCGCTTTGGTTGATATCGTTTCAAAGCTAAGAGCAAATGCCCTCTTAACAGAGGGCATTTCTTATTTTATCTTACTGTTAATAGAGAACTAATACTTCTCCTTATCTTAAGGTTTATTACAAGCGCAAGAGGCTATGTAGGAGATTTACCCCGCTATTTGCGGGCAGTAAGACCCCCACCTTAAAATTTAGCGAAAGCAAAGAAGTTAGGGAGGGGATCTTGCTGCCTATCAAATCCCGATTGATGAGGGTTGATTAAAGTTTCACTTTTATATAATGGCACATAATATTGAGGGGGAAGAAAAATGGTAAGAGAACAGTTTCAAGGTGATTTAAAAGCGTTACAGCAAAAGGTGATCGAGCTTGGAGAATTAGCAAATGCGGCTTTATTGATGGCTATGGAAGGTCTGCATACAAGGGATGTAGAGAAAGCGTTAGAGGTCATTGATGGTGATTACCGCATGGATAATTTAGAAGAGGAAATAAACGATCTTGCGCTTATGCTCATTACGAAGCAGCAACCTGTAGCAAGTGACTTAAGAAGGATTTTTATTTCAATTAAAACAGCGACAGATTTAGAGCGTATTGCAGATCATGCTGTTAATATTGCAAAGGCTACAATTCGTCTTGGGGAAAAAGAAGTGGCTGTTAGTTTGCACAACCTGGATGAAATGTTTGCGGTTGCAAATGAGATGTTGCATTTAGCGCTAGAAGCATATGAACAAGAAAATTTAACTTTTGCGAAACAAATTGCTGAAATGGATGATTCCGTTGATGAAATATATGGAAAAGCAATTCGTGAGTTTATATCGTCGGTTCCGGAACAACCAGAAGCAATTACGCAAATTACACAATTATCATTTGTCGCGAGATATATTGAGCGTGTAGCAGATCATATTACAAATATTGCTGAAAATGTCTTTTATTTAGTAAAAGGAAAGCATTATTTATTGAATGAGTAGGAATAAAAGCAGGTGATGAGAAATCACCTGCTTTTTTTAGTCAAAACATGACAAAAAAAGCTCGTTGTTTCCTTTAGTTTATGATGATAAGATGTATCATAATGTAATGGAAAAATTAGTATATATGTTTGTCGTTAATAAGTATTATTTACCAATTTATAGTAAGCGCTTTCTTGTTGTTTGAAACATACGTTTTTATAGGTGAGAAATTTAATTATATGGTCTTCTAAATGAGGATTTGTTTAACTAATCAAGTTTATGCTGCTAGTTCATGTGGGATAGGGAATATACATATGGTATATGGAGTTACTGAACATTATATAAGTGGAGGCTGAAGTATATGAAGGGGGTTATTTTAGCTGGAGGAAAAGGAAGACGCCTTAGACCATTAACATGCAATACTCCAAAGCCGATGTTACCATTATTAGAAAAACCAGTTTTAGAATATAATATTGAGTTATTACGTCAGCATGGTATTCGTGAAATTGCAATTACTGTTCAATATATGAGTACGACCATTAAGCAATATTTTGGTGACGGTAGTAAATGGGGAGTTAACTTGTATTATTTTGAAGACTCTCCTCCGCTTGGCACAGCAGGGAGTATTAAACAAGCAGAACAATTTTTAGATGAAACATTTGTTGTGATAAGCGGGGATGCATTAACTGACTTTCAATTATCAGAAGGAATTAGGTTTCATGAACAAAAGAAAAGAATGGTAACAATGTTTGTGAAAGAAGTAGAAAATCCACTCTCATTTGGATTGGTTGTAATGAATAAAAACCAGGAGGTTACACGATATATAGAAAAGCCGGGCTGGAATGAGGTAGTATCTAATGTTGTGAATACAGGCATATATATTATGGAGCCAGAAATCTTTTCTTACATACCGCCTAGGCAATTTTTTGATTTCAGTCATGATGTGTTTCCATTATTGGCAAACAAAAATTTGTTATTCGCATATTTGTCAGAAGGTTATTGGTTAGATATCGGCACATTTAATCAATATCGACAAGCACAATTTGATTTGTTAACGAAAAAGTTACAAGTACCTATTCCTTATACAGAAGTATTACCTATGGTATGGATGGGGGAAGGGGTGACGATTGGTAAAGGGACGAAAATTCATGGCCCCTCTTTTATTGGAGAAGGAGCAAAGATTGGTACAGGAGCTGTAATTGAGCCATATTCTATTATTGGGAAAAATAGTATCGTTTCAAGTTATTCTCATCTTCAAAAAAGTATTGTTTTTGCGAATGCCCACATTGGGAAGTATTGTGAACTATTAGAAACGACAATAGGAGAGCGTACAATAGTTGAAGATGATGTTACACTGTTTCAAAAAAGTGTTGTAGCGGATCACTGTCATATCGGGAGAAGTACGGTAATTAAGCAAAAAGGAAAACTATGGCCTTATAAGGCGATTGATAGTCATTCGATAGTAGGAGCGGCTGGTATTCAAGAGAGTGAAATGAGTGCAGGGTGGTTACAAAAAAGCCGCATTGTAGGAAGAGGGAATGTTGAAATTACTCCCCAGTTTATCGTGAAGATTGCGATGGCGTATGGTTCTCTTTTTGAAAAAGGAGAAAGTATATTAATTGGAAGTCAAGAAAATATAGAAACAACCTCTTATAAAAATTTATTTTTACATGCTATTCATGGTATAGGGATTCATACGATGGAATGTAAAGAAATGAACGAGTCACTTTTTCAATATAGTGTTCATCATTTGCAATGTGCAGGTGGTGTTTTCATTCAAGTAGAGAATGAGAATGAGATTGTTATAAAGTTATACGGTCAAGCTGGCATGCCGTTAACGTATAAGCAGCAAAAAGAGATAGAACAAATATATATGTCCGAATTGTTTTATTACGTGCAGGAGAAAGAAATGGGGCGTAATAAGCTCGTTCATGTTTCTATGAATGAGTATATAGAAGTTATATTGGAGCATATTGATATCGAGAAAATACAGATGCAGAAGTTTCATCTTCTTATTAATAAGAGAAATGATACGTTGCAACATTTACTTATGCTCTTTCTGCAAAGACTTGGTTGTACAGTTACATGGATTTATGCAAGCGAACAAAAAGATCATGTGAAAGCTTTGATGAAATCAAGTAAAGCGAATATGGCTCTTATGTTTTCGGAGAAAGGAAATCATTTCGAGTTATACGATAAACATAGTAATATTTACCAAGGTACAGATTTTGAAGAGGTAGATATTCCAGATTTCTTGCTCGAATCGACAGGAAATATTTACCCAATGTCTTTGAAGTTAGGAGAATGTTATCTTCTATTTTATACGCAGGATGAAAGAAAATCGTTTCAAGTGAGGTGGAAGCGAGATATTTTATATCGGATTGGAAAATTATTCGAGCTAATAGCATTGCAAGGAAAAACGTTTCTCAGCATAGTAGAGCAATCACCTCCGCTCTATTTACTTTATGATGAAGTGGTATGTTCATGGAATGAAAAAGGGGAAATTATGAGGAAATTATTGGATGATATAGAAAGGAAGGGAGAAGGGATATTTGAAGGAGTGCAGTTCAAATATACTGAAAAAGAGTGGTCTTATATCGTTTCTGACATAAAACAACCAAAATTTTTGGTGTATTCACATGCTAGAAACCCAGTAATAGCAAGGGAAAATATGAAAAATCTTATAGAAAAAATTAGACAATATCAAAAGGTGTAGAATTTTTATTTTAAAAGTGGTATTATAGTATAGTCTGATTTAAGTTATTAGTACTGGAGGGAAATAAGAATGCGTGTGAATATTACTCTAGCATGTACAGAATGCGGAGATCGTAACTATATCTCAAAGAAAAATAAACGTAACAACGCTGAGCGTATCGAGCTTAAAAAGTATTGCAAGCGTGACAAGAAGTCTACGTTACACCGTGAAACAAAGTAAGCAGTAGGAATATTTTCCTACTGTTTCTTTTTTTATTCGATTCCTATGTTAAAAGTGATACACTATCAGCATAGAGTAAAGTGTCACTGTAAGGGGGAGAATGTGTGAAAGCAGAGAAAGTACGTTTGCGTAAACAAATAATAGAACACATGAATTCTTTATCAGAAGAACAGTATACAACTTTATCAGAACAGATTGCATTTTCGTTGTATGCGCAAAAAGAGTGGGTTGAAGCTAAAACAATTGGAATTACTCTTTCAATGGAAAATGAAGTGAATACATATCCTATTATCGAAAAAGCTTGGGAAGAAGGAAAGAAAGTTGTAGTTCCTAAGTGTAATAAAGGAACAAGAACGATGTCCTTCCGGCAAATTAATAATTTTGATCAATTAGAAACGGTGTATATGAATTTACGTGAACCGATTCCCGGGCTTACGGAAGAAGTGAATATGGATGAAATTGATCTTCAAATTGTCCCAGGCGTAGCTTATACAGAACGAGGAGAGCGAATTGGGTACGGCGGTGGCTATTATGATCGTTATCTCGTGCATTATAAAGGGAAAACGCTGTCATTAGCGTATGATTTTCAAATGGTAAAACACATTCCGGTAGAGCCATTTGATAAAAACATAGAAAAAATTATTACAGAAAAAGGAACACTGCTTACAAATAAGCTTGTATAGACAAATAAAAATTGACGAGACTTTTTCTTCTTGATTATAATAAAATATGTGAACGTTTTCTTATTATAATTTTTTATAGTAAGTGAGCATAGAGGGTGATGAAATGGTATCTATTTATGATATTCAGCAATTGCTAAAGAAATTTGGTACGATTATTTATACGGGAGATCGAATTGCAGATTTACAATTAATGCAAGATGAATTGCGTGAATTAAATCAATCACAGCTAATCGATCCACAAGACTATCAAACAGCTTTATTTTTATTGAAGCAAGAAATTCAAAAAGAGCTAAATAAGAATTAGATAAAGGTAGGTAAGCAACATGGAAGAGAAATGGTTAGTTGGTGTTGACCTTGGTGGTACAACGATTAAATTAGCATTTATTAATGTGTACGGTGAAATTTTACATAAGTGGGAAATCCCTACGAATACAGGTGAGCAAGGAAAACATATTACACTTGATGTTGCGAAAGCAATTGATAAAAAGCTAGAAGAATTAGGCGAATTGAAGAGCAAGTTAATTGGTATTGGTATGGGAGCTCCTGGTCCTGTACATGTGGCGTCTGGAATGATTTATGAAGCGGTTAATTTAGGATGGAAAAACTATCCGCTAAAAGATTTATTAGAAGTAGAAACAGGATTACCTGTTGTTATTGATAATGATGCAAACTTAGCAGCGCTTGGTGAAATGTGGAAAGGTGCTGGTGAAGGTGCAAAAGATTTAATCTGTATGACACTTGGTACGGGCGTTGGTGGTGGTGTAATCGCCAATGGTGAGATTGTACACGGCGTGAGTGGTGCTGCTGGTGAGATTGGACATATTACAGTCGTTACAGAAAATGCTTTCCCATGTAATTGCGGGAAGTCTGGTTGCTTAGAAACAGTAGCATCTGCGACAGGTATTGTACGTGTTGCTATGCAAAAAATACAAGAGACTAATAAAGAGAGCATGTTGCGTTCTATGTTAGCTGAAGAAGGACGTATTACATCAAAAGATGTCTTTGAAGCACTTGGACAAGGTGATGAATTAGCAGGTGAAGTAGTAGAAAAAGTAGCCTCTTATTTAGGATTAGCTGTAGCGAACCTTTCTAGTACATTGAACCCAGAGAAAATTGTTATTGGTGGAGGCGTGTCTAAAGCTGGAGATGCGCTATTAGAACCAATTCAACGCTATTTCGAGCAATACGCTTTCTCACGTGCTGTAAAGAGCACGAAGTTAGCTATTGCAACACTTGGTAATGATGCAGGTGTTATCGGAGGAGCTTGGCTTGTAAAAAAGTACAAATACGAAGCGAAGATGATATAAGTTGTGAAATATGAAAAGAGGAAGGGGGAACCCTTCCTCTTTTTGTGTGAAATCTCGATGAAGAATAAAGTGTAAACGAATTAAGCTGCTGGTGGATACCCGTTATATAGAACAGTCATGATCGTAAACCATCCGAAAACGAGTACAGTTGCAATTGCAAAGCCGCTCGCGAAAAAGTTTTTTTCACGAAGTGTTCTAAGCGTAGCAAATACAGCTAACAGAGTGACAAGTGTAAAAATAATAACAAGGCCCATACAATATCCTCCTCTGTCTACCCATTTCTTATTATGAGTTTTTGGAATATTTACTCTTTTATATTGTACATGTTTTAAAAATGATTGTCGAGATAGCATCCTTTCTTTTCCTCAGAGAAAGAAATGTTGTATCATTAAAAGTAAGTTTAATAACTGGAGGAGATTTTCATATGAAATGGATACAAATGCCGTTAGGCCCATTACAAACAAATGCTTATATTTTAATGAACGATCAAAAAGAGTGCATTATCTTTGACCCTGGTCATGAAGGTGAAAAGCTCGTTACATATTTACAAGAAGAACAATTAAAACCATTAGCTGTTTTATTAACACATGCTCACTTTGATCATATCGGTGCTGTTGATGCGGTAAGAGACACTTTTCATATTCCTGTGTACGTACATAAAGAAGAAGCAGATTGGTTAGGAGATGCAACTGTAAACGGCTCTCAAATTTTTATGATGAACCGCAGTATTACAGCAAAACCAGCGGATCATATTATTGATGCAGAAGGTACATTAACAATTGGATCATTTAATTTTGAAATTTTTGAGACACCAGGACATTCTCCAGGAAGTATTTCTTATTATAGTAAAGAGGCGAATGCTGTATTCTCAGGAGATGTATTGTTCCAAATGAGCATTGGAAGAACAGATTTACCTGGTGGAAGTTTCGCTGAATTAATTGGAAGTATTGAAGAGAAATTATTTGTATTACCAGATGAAACAGCGGTTTTATGTGGACATGGTCCAGAAACAAGCATTGGCTTTGAAAAAGAAAATAATCCGTTTTTACAATAAGGAGTCATTATGGGAATGGAGCTCATTTTAAGAGAATGGATGGGGAAAGAAAAGGATTATTCAATTTCATATAGTACGTATATGAACCTTGTATTGTATACAGAAGGTCATGGATATTATATGAAAGAACGTGAAAAGATTGGAAGACAAGGGGATTTTTTTACAAGTAGCAACGTATCCTCTGTGTTTGCAAAAACTTTTGCTAAACTTTTTATTCGTCTTGTTGAAAATGGTGAAGTTGCTCCGAATATTTGTGAAATTGGCGGAGGAACAGGGAAGTTTGCCTATGATGTTTTACAAGAATGGAAGCAATTATCTCCAAAAACCTTTATTGATTTAAACTATTCAATGATTGAAGTGAGCCCTTTTCATAGAAAATTACAGCAGGAGCACCTTGGCTCATTTTCTAATGTATCGTACTATACCTCCTATAGTGAAATGGGAGATTCTTTCGAGGGAATTCTTTTTTCGAATGAGTTGTTTGATGCATTTCCTGTTGAAATAATTGAGAAAAGAAATGGTATGTTGTATGAAGTACGTATTACATATACAGAGGAAGGAAACCTTTCAGAAGTATGTAGGCCGTTAGATAAAAGAATTGGTCGCTATTTATTGAAATATAATATTTATATTGCTGAAGGGCAACGTTTTGAAGTACCAATTGTGATGGAGGAGTATATAAAAGAAATTGCGAAATGGTTTCAAAAAGGTATATGTATTACAGTTGATTACGGATACACAAAAGAAGAATGGATGCATCCAGCACACCGTGAAGGAAGTTTGCGAGGGTATTATCAGCATAAGCTAATACGTAACCCACTAGCGCATCCAGGTGAAATGGATCTTACTACTCATATTCATTGGGACGAGCTAAAGGAGATGTTTAGTATGCAAGGAATGAGTGCAGTATGGCATAAGAAACAATCTGAGTTCTTGTTAGCTGCAGGGATATTAGAACAGCTTACGAGCCATCAAGATATGAATCCTTTTTCTGAAACGCAAAAACAAAATCGAGCCGTTCGTTCTATGATTTTGAATGGAGGAGTAGGGAGTGCATTTGATGTTGTTATACATACAAAAGATATGCAACATTTACATTTGGATCGATATGTAACAATATAAAAAACAAGACACAGTATATACTGTGTCTTGTTTTTTAATACGACTTATGTAGTATTATATATTTCCTCTCATGATATATATTTATATTAAAGATATGAGATGAAAAATATAGAATACGTTCTTTTTCTTCGATTATTAGTCCCTAACCTAATAATACGCGAACGAGTTGAATGATTGTTTCATTCTCTACTTTGTAATAAATTTCCAATCCTTTTCTTTCACTAGAAACGATTTTAGCGCTTTTTAATTTTGCTAAATGCTGTGAAATTGTAGATTGTGGCATGTTTAAGCCAGTATACATTGTAGAAACGTTGCTTGGACCGCGCTCGATTAATCCTTTTACGATACATAAACGAACAGGATGAGCTAGCACTTTTAATAATTCTGCATTACTTTCATATAGTTCTAATTCTTTTTGAAAGGTTTCTAACATGTTCTATTCCACCTCCGTGTGAGCTATTATACCATACTATACATACCAAAAATTTAAAGAAAAGAAAATAGTTGTTGCAGAAAAAAAGTCCTAAAGTAAAGAAATTGTAAGAAAAGAGACCCTGATGTAAATAAAATAGGTAAATTAGCATGTTTTTGTAAAATGACATTTTTGGGTGAAAATTTCGATGCGTTTTAAAAATTGAAAGATATAGATATATTTGTAACACAATTTTATCATGATTTTCTTATTCTTTCAAATGAAT